>NZ_NPJK01000029.1:0-133240 GCF_002251285.1 Prevotella sp. P5-64 | reverse complement strand
CAAAACTTGAGGGCAAACGTGTCGGGCTGGTCCGCATGGATAGCGGTTTCTTTGCGAAGGAAATACTTGACTATCTGGAAATGAAAGGGTTACACTATATCATTGCCTGCCGTTTCAACAATCGTATAAAGTACAGTCTCACCCATGAACGCAAATGGATAGAGCTAACAGACGGATTGGAAATATCCGAAACCATCTATCAGGCAAACGGTTGGGAGAAGCCTAGACGCATTGTGATGGTCAGGCAAGAAATAGACAAGCGCCCCAAAGCTGCAGGAAAGCAAATCAAGCAACTGGAGCTTTTTGAGGATGAGCAGGATTTCGGAAAATACCGATACAGCTGCTTTGTAACAGACCTTGACCTGCCGGCCAAGATTGTATATGACTCATATCGCGGAAGAGCGGATTCTGAGAATAGGATAAAAGAATTGAAGAATGATTTCTCCATCGATGACTTTGTCACAAATAACTTCTGGGCAACAGAGGCATGTGGGAATTTCATTGTTATGGCATATAACTTTATGTCGTTGTTCAGACATGCGCTGATCAATTCCAACAAGAAGAAATTTCTGAAGACTATCCGATACGAGTTGATATCGACGCCAGCCTATCTGGGAAAAACAAAAGACAAGCACATCCTATATTTGGCTAGATCACTAAAAACACGACAATCATTCTTATCTATATGGGAAAAATTAAAGGATTTCTCTTTGCCGTACGACACAGAGAAATCCTAATGACCGATTTGGGATTAACACATTCCTGCTTGGGGAGAGCATTGAAATGGAGTTTGTAGTGGATGGTACGCACCCTTGGCAACTCTGTAGGAGTTGCTGCTTGCGGACATCTCTTCCATGGACAAGCCATAAACCTCTCTACAAGAGACGTCATCATCATCCCAACTACCTGGGTGAAATTCGAGATGGAGTTTGTAGTGGATGGTACGCGCCCTTGGCAACTTTGTAGGAGTTGCTGCTTGCGGACATCTCTTCCATGGACAAGCCATAAACCTCTCTACAAGAGACGTCATCATCATCCCAACTACCTGGGTGAAATTCGAGATGGAGTTTGTAGTGGATGGTACGAGCCCTTGGCAACTCTGTAGGAGTTGCGATTACATAGCCCAGGGTTGAGGCGTGGAGCGCCTCTACCCTGGGTGCCGTGAGAAAAAATGATAGCAACGCTGTAAGTGTTGCGCTTAGCCAAAGGCGTTACCGCAGCGAGTTTTTTCTGCTTATTTATTGTGATAAAATCCAACTGAGAATAACGCCTACGGCTAAACGCAACTCCTACAGAGTTGCTATATTAGTGGGGTCGCTTACCCAGGGTAGCGTGCTTCGCCCGCAACCCTGGGCTGGGGAAACGCAACTCCGTCAGAGTTGCTGCTGCTTGCGGGGTGTACAACCAGAAGCCCCTCCCCAGCCATCCCCAAGAACCTGGAGTTCTATCTTGCTGTGGGTGAGGGCATTAGACATTAACATCATTTCCTTTGGGGAGAACATAGGGAGGGCTCAAACAATAGTGACGCAGCCCATTTGGTCACCGGTGCAAAACTCCTTTCAATCAAGGTGGTGTTAATATATCCTTCTTTTCATAATAACATTATTCGCACCTTTTTGAGATTTTTACCCTATCGGTTTATACACCTTTTTGAGATTTTCTGCAAGGATTGTATCTAAAAACATTCCTGTTTGGCCTCTTTCCCATTGCATAAGCCCCTCCCCAGGTCTTCCCCAAGGGGCGTCTTGCTGTGGGTTAGTGTATTATAACTTGCTACGGGTAACGCCTACGGCTAAACACAACTCCTACATGAATTGGTGAAATTGATAGACTGACCTATTGCGAGTTTGCCAAAAATGCCTTTCAAAAACGGATAATCAATAATAATGTTGGTGTTTAGAAGAAAATACCATATCATTGCAGACGAACAAGAACCAAAAATATAATAAAAAGGTTTCAAAAATATGGCACAAACATCAAGCCAAAGCACTGTAAACAATATAGAAATGAGGCTTAAAGGAAAAGGTCGTGGTTCGATAGCTTTCCAACAAGACTATGCAGACTGCGGAACGCCATCAGCCGTGAAGTCAACATTCCATCTTTTTGACACCTGCCGATAGAAAATATGGTAATCATTTTTTGTACCGGCGTTAGCCGGACTTTTTTTACCGCCAACGGCGGACTTTTTGTCATTTGTGACTTTTCAGCCTGCCATCAGGCAGGCGCGGATGGGGGTGGCGGGGAATATCCGAGAGCTCGCTCTCGAGATATTACACGACACGCACAGACGCAAAGGGCGAAGCCCTGAAAAGGCGCAAATCTTTTTGTAGCTTCTTTGTGATGCCCTAAAACTCAGCGGTGAAGGAACTCCCGCCCCTTGAGCAGGAATGGGGATGGGCTTATCGGTTGGCTACCTTCATTCCTTTAACTTCATATTTTCCTTGAAAAAAGTTTGGTTGTTTGAGACTTTATTGCTAACTTTACACCCGAAAAAGAAGATTCTCGGTTTATACCGAATCAAAGATAACAGAACCCGTCTGCATCCCGGAGACCTGCAGGCGGGTCACTTTTTTTATAAAACAGGTATGGTAAATCAGAAACCGCATAATATAGAAGAACAGATACGCTTGCTTCGTGACAAGGGCATGAATTTCTCAGATGATGAAGAGCGTAAGGCCAAGGAGTGTTTCTCGCGTATCAGCTATTTCCGTCTGAAATATTATTGGAGAGACTTACTGGATGCAGATACAGATGGAGATTTCATTGAAGGAACCACCTTTAGTGATGTTATCCGGCGGTATGATTTCGACCATCAGCTGCGCCTCATCCTTTTTGACGCAATAGAAATAATAGAAGTGGCATTGCGTTCAAAGGTGATTAACCATATGTCACAAGCCGCAGGTAATGGATTATGGTATTTGGACTCCTCCCTTTTTGAGAACAGTGATTACCATGAAGATTTCGTTTACGACTTAAAATATGAATTTGGAAGAAGTACGGAGCCTTTTGCCAAAGAATATATAGACAGTCATCCCAACTGGGACGAGGAGTCTTTTGACGGTGACAATCCGGATGCGTGGAGGATAATAGAGGTGGCAACATTCGGTACTCTTTCCAAGATGTGTAAAAACCTTAAATCGCAGCTTCCGCAGCGTTCCGCAATAGCCAACGATTTTGGACTTTACTCAGCAAAAGACCTTACAGGTTGGCTTGAGGCGATTTCTCTGATGCGTAACATTGTGGCACACCATTCCAGACTATGGAACAGAACGTTTGGAAAGAAAGTAACCAATCCAAGAGGCTTACGTGGCAAATGGCTAAACTCACCATTGACAGAAAATCAGAAGAACAGGCCATACGGCTTCATCGTGGCAATGCTGTATCTCTGCAATGCTGTCTGCCCCGGAAATAAAATAAAAAATAAGATTCTTGATCTGATAAGTGCCAATCAGAACATTCCTTATCAAAGGCTTGGTTTTATCGGAAATTGGAAGGACGATCCAATATGGAGGTAAAAGCCGTTTGTGATGATTTGCACAAAAGGCTTTTCCTTGAATGGGTAGAAAGCGGGATGTATAAACACAAAACGGTCATCAGGCTGATTTGGATTTAATAAGCTAATGATATAAACACAAAAAGCCATGGTAAAAAAAGCGGCCGTTGGCCGTTCAAAAAGTCCGCCATTGGCGGTAAAAAAAACAGTTGCTTGTAGTGGTTCACCGAAGAGAGCAAGGAAGAAGAGGTGTTATATATCGACAAGAAATAAGGTAATCACTTTTTCTACTGGCGCAAGCCGGACTTTTTTTACCGCCAACGGCGGCTTTTTGTTATTTGTGATGGTATATTCACGACAAGTAACGCCTTCGGCTAAGCGCAACTCTTACAGAGTAGCTATATTAGTGGGGGTGCTTACCCAGGGTAGCGCGCTATGCCCGCAACCCTGGGCTGGAGAAACGCAACTCCGTCAGAGTTGCTGCTGCTTGCGGGGAGAAGCCCCTCCCCAAGCCCTCCCCAAGGGGCGGGAGTCCTATCTTGCTGTGGGTTAGGACATTATAACTTGCTGTAGGTACGCATCTTTGGCAACTCTGTAGGAGTTGCTGCTGCTTGCGGGGAGGCGCGTCTGTTGGTGGTTTCCCCCATATACCTTATTATATATATAGCAAAAGTGATTTTTCCCCGTTTTTGTTTGGCTACGTTGCGCATTATCATTAACTTTGTAATTCATAGGCGGATAGCCGCCTGAATGATATGGATTATAGGACAACAAATAACACATAATACAATGTTTAGCAAAGAAACATATATCCGTCGTAGGGCTGAGCTGAAGCGCTTGGTCAAGAGTGGTATCATCATCCTGTTTGGTAACAACGACTCGCCAGCCAACTTCCCCAACAACGGGTATTACCCCTTCCGTCAAGACTCCACATTCTTATACTATTTCGGTCAGCAGCGCGACGGCCTGGTGGGCGTGATAGACCTGGACGAAGACAAGGAAACGCTGATAGGCAACGACATTGACATAGAGGACATCGTGTGGTATGGCTCTGTAGACACTGTGGCCGACATGGCTTCACAGGTGGGCGTGGAACACTGGGCTCCGATGAAAGAGCTCAAGACCATCTGCAACGCTGCACTGAGCCAGAAGCGCCCCATCCATTTCCTGCCTCCCTACAGATATGATATCAAGTTGCAGCTGTTTGATCTGATAGGCATACATCCCAACCAGCAGAAGGAATCGGCATCGATGGAGCTGATTAAGGCTGTGGTGAAGATGCGTTCTACCAAGGAACAGCAGGAGATAGAAGAGCTGGAGCGCGCCTCGGTGATAGGCTATAAGATGCACACCACCGCCATGAGACTGACTCGTCCGGGACTGACCGAGAAGTATATCGGCGGTCAGGTGGACGGCATCGCCCACTCGTATGGCGCCATGGTCAGCTTCCCCACCATCTTCTCGCAACACGGCGAGATTATGCACGGCAACCCCTCGATGGCTGAGCTGGAAAGCGGACGCCTCGTGCTCTGTGATGCCGGTGCCGAGACCATCAACAACTACTGCTCTGACCACACCCGCACCTACCCCGTGAATGGCAAGTTCAGCCAGCGACAGCTGGAGATATACTCTATCGTAGAAGCAGCCCACGACCATGCCCTCGAGGTGGCACGCCCCGGTGTGAAGTATGCCGACGTACACTTCTCCGTATGCCGCCTCATCTTTGACCGTCTGAAGGAACTGGGGCTTGCCAAGGGCGACACCGAAGAGGCTGTGCGCCAGGGTGCCCACGCCATGTTCCTGCCCCACGGACTGGGCCACATGATGGGTATGGATGTACACGACATGGAGAACCTGGACCAGGTGAACGTAGGATTTGACGAGGAGACCCGCCCCAACCTCGAGCAGTTTGGCACCAACTGTCTGCGCATGGGACGCCGTCTGCAGGAAGGATTTGTAGTGACCGACGAGCCTGGCATCTACTTCATCCCCGCCCTCATCGACGAATGGCGCGCCAAGGGACACTGCAAGGACTTCCTCTGCTTTGACAAGCTGGAGACCTACAAGGACTTTGGTGGCATCCGCATCGAAGACGACCTGCTCATCACTGCCGACGGAGCCCGCTTCTTGGGCAACGAGCGCATCCCCTATCATCCCAAGGATGTAGAAGCATATATGGCTGAAAACAAACAATAATCAACAGAATCATAAAACAACGAGAAATGAAAAAAATCATGATGATGGCGCTCATGGCTATGGTGGCCTTGGGCGCGAACGCACAGGAGAAGAAGGCTGAGAAGGTAAATCCCAACAAGCCCGTATTCACTGTGGTCAAGGAGAATAAGATTACAAGTATCAAGGACCAGAACCGTTCGGGTACGTGCTGGAACTACTCTACCCTGAGTTACTTTGAGGCCGAAATCCTCAAGGCTACCGGCAAGGTCTATGACCTGGAAGAGAGCTTCGTGACCAACAAGACCTATATGGACCGTGCCATCCAGGTAGTACGTCTGCATGGTGACTGCCAGTTTGCTCAGGGCGGTTCGGCTTACGACCCCTTGTACTGCATCCAGAACTATGGCATCATCCCCCAGGGCATCATGCCTTTCCCCGGCAGTCTGTATGGCGACTCACTGAACAACTTCAACGAGTTCTTCACCGTGCTGTCTCCCTATGTCAAGGCTATTGCCACCAGCAACAGCAAGAAACTGTCAAACCAGTGGAAGGTGGGTCTGCAGGGCATCCTCGATGCCTACCTCGGCAAGTGTCCTGAGAACTTCACTTATGAAGGCAAGAACTATACTCCCAAGACTTTTGCTGCCAGTCTGGGTCTCGACTGGAACAACTACGTGACCGTAACCAGCTATACCCACCACCCCTTCTGGACACAGTTTGCCGTTGAGGTGCAGGACAACTGGCGCAACCCACAGTCATGGAACGTGCCTATCGACGACATGGCCCGCATCATCGAAAACGCCATCATGAACGGCTACACCGTAGCATGGGGTGGTGACGTATCGGAAGAGGGCTTCACCCGTCAGGGTCTGGCTTACTTCTATGACACCAAGAAGATGGAAAGCCTCGCAGGCAGCGATATGGCACACTGGCTCAAGCTGCCCAAGGCCAAGAAGACCAACCTCATCGACTCTCTCGGTGTAAACGTGCCCGAGCTTGTGCCTACACAGGAGCAGCGCCAGCAGCGTTTTGACAACTGGGAGCTGACCGACGACCACGGTATGCTCATCTTCGGTATCGCCAAGGACCAGAACGGCAAGGAATACTATATGGTAAAGAACTCATGGGGCGAGTCCGGCGAATACAAGGGTATCTGGTACATGACCAAGAACTACATCGTGGCCAACACCATGGACTTTATGGTCAACAAGAATGCCATCCCCAAGGATATACGTAAGAAAATGGGCATCTAAGAACCATAGCGCATAAATACATAAACGGCAGCTTCTCATAAATTTTTAGATGAGAAACTGCCGTTTTTTTGTATTTATTTTGTAACTTTGGGCTCAAATAAGGTCTATACCAGACTTGGCCCCCATTCTATTGATAATAAAAGAACGATATAATGCACTTTAAGTGGAATTACAAGTATCCTACACCCGAAGAGGAACAGGCTGCTAAGGAATTGGGTGAGAAGCTCAACATGAGCCCCATTCTCACCCTGCTGCTGATTAGGCGTGGCATTACCACCGAGTCGGCAGCCAAGCGATTCTTCCGCCCCCAGCTTGCCGACCTCATCAATCCGTTCCTGATGAAGGACATGGACATCGCCGTAGACAGGCTCAACGATGCCATGGGCCGCAAGGAGCGCATACTGGTGTATGGCGATTACGACGTAGATGGGTGTACAGCCGTAGCGTTGGTCTATAAGTTTCTGTTGCAGTTTTATTCCAACATCGAATACTATATCCCCGACCGCTATGACGAAGGCTATGGCGTAAGCAAGAAAGGTATAGACTATGCCAAGGAGCAGGGCGTGAAGCTCATTATCATCCTCGACTGTGGCATCAAAGCCATCGACGAGATAGCCTATGCCAAAGAGCAAGGTATCGACTTCATCATCTGCGACCATCATGTGCCCGACGAGAAGCTGCCCGATGCCGTGGCCATCCTCAACCCCAAGCGTGAGGACGACCCCTATCCCTTCAAAGACCTGTGTGGATGCGGCGTAGGCTTCAAGTTTATGCAAGCCTTTGCCAAGAACAACGGCATCCCCTTCTCACGCCTCATCCCCCTACTCGACCTCTGTGCCGTAAGCATCGCTGCCGACATCGTGCCCGTAGTCGACGAGAACCGCATCCTCGCCTTCCACGGTCTGAAGCAGCTCAACCAGAACCCAAGCGTAGGACTCAAAGCCATCATCGATATCTGCGGACTCAACAACCGCGAGCTGTCGATGAGCGATATCATCTTCAAGATTGGTCCGCGTATCAACGCCTCTGGACGCATGGAGAACGGCCGCGAAAGTGTGGACTTGCTTGTGGAAAAAGACCTTGGCATGGCTCTGCGTATGGCCAAGCACATCAACGAATACAACGAGCAACGTAAGGATATAGACAAGCAGATGACCGAGGAAGCCAACCAGATTGTGGCCCGCTTGGAGAACCAGAAGCACCAGTCGAGCATCGTGCTCTACGACGAGAACTGGAAGAAAGGCGTCATCGGCATCGTTGCCTCACGACTTACGGAAATCTACTTCCGCCCCACCGTGGTGCTTACCCGCGACGGCGACTATGCCACCGGCTCTGCCCGTAGCGTCACCGGCTTTGACATCTATTCTGCCATCAAGAGTTGCCGCCATCTGCTGGTCAACTTCGGTGGCCACACCTATGCCACGGGCCTTACGCTGAAATGGGACCGCATCAAGGAATTCCGCATGGCGTTCCAGCAGTATGTAGACGACCACATCCTGCCCGAGCAGACCGAAGCCAACCTGAAGATAGACTCAGTCATCGACTTCAAGGATATCACCAAGCGCCTGCACAACGACCTGAAGAAATTCTCACCCTTTGGCCCAGGCAACCCCAAGCCCCTCTTCTGCACCCTCAATGTCTACGACTATGGCACCAGCAAGGTCGTGGGCCGCGAGCAGGAACATATCAAGCTCGAGCTGGTCGACTCCAAGTCGAGCAATGTGGTCAAAGGCATAGCTTTCGGCCAGAGCGCATCGGCACGTTACATCAAGTCAAAGCGCAGCTTTGACATCGCTTATACGCTTGAGGACAATGTCTTCAAGCACAACGCCATCCAGTTACAGATAGAAGACATACGCCCTGCAGAGGATGAAAAGGTATGACGACATACTGAGAGAATACTGGGGCTATACATCTTTTAGAGGAATACAGGAGTCCATCATCGAAAGCATCGGCTCGGGCAAAGATACCTTGGGCCTGATGCCCACCGGTGGCGGCAAGTCCATCACCTTCCAGGTGCCTGCCTTGGCCCAGGATGGAGTCTGTATCGTCATCACCCCACTTATATCCCTGATGAAGGACCAGGTGATGCACCTGCAGAAGCGTGGCATCAGTTCGGCCGCCATCTTCTCGGGCATGTCCAGACAGGAAATCATCGTGACACTCGAGAACTGCATCTTCGGTTCTACCAAGATACTCTACGTATCGCCCGAGCGTCTTTCTTCCGAGCTTTTTCTTACCAAGTTAAAGCACATCAACGTTAGTTTTATCACCGTCGACGAAGCCCATTGCATCAGCCAATGGGGCTATGACTTCCGTCCCAGTTACCTGCGTATTACCGACATACGCAGCATCAAGCCCAATGTACCTATCCTCGCGCTCACTGCCACCGCCACGCCCAAGGTGGTGATAGACATCCAAGACAAGTTGGGGTTCAAGGAACACAACGTGTTCAGCATGAGCTTTGAGCGCAAGAACTTGGGCTACATCGTGCGCAACACCACCGACAAAGACCACGAGCTGCTGCATATCCTCAGAGCCGTGCAGGGCTGTGCCATCGTCTATGTGCGCAGCCGCAAGCGCACCAAGGAGATAGCCAAGATGCTCACCGACGCAGGCATCAGTGCCAACCACTTCCATGCCGGACTCGACCCCGCCATCAAGGACCGCAACCAACAGCAATGGCAGGACGACGAACGGCGGGTGATAGTGGCTACCAACGCCTTTGGCATGGGCATCGACAAGCCCGATGTGCGTCTGGTCATCCACTACGACTGTCCCGACTCCATCGAAGCCTACTTCCAGGAAGCCGGACGTGCCGGACGCGACGGCCAGCGTGCCTATGCTGTGCTGCTCTACGACACGAGCGACAAGGTGAAGCTGAAGAAGCGCATCGCCGACAATTTCCCTGAGAAGGAGTTCATAAGCAGTGTCTACGAGCATCTGGCCTATTACTTCCAGATAGGCGTAGAGAGCGGCAAGGGATTTACCGGTGCCTTCGAGATAGACAAGTTCTGCCACATCTACCACCACTACCCCATCCAGACCGATGCCGCCCTGCGCATCCTGCAGCGCGCCGGCTACATCATCTACGAGACCGACCCCGACGCCCGTGCCCGCATCATGTTTCTGCTTCATCGCGACGAGCTATACCGTCTGCACGAGGGCACGCCCATGGAAGAGAAGGTCATCACGGCGCTGCTGCGCTGCTACGGCGGACTCTTCACCGACTATGCCTATATCGACCTGTCGCTGATAGCCCTGCAGAGCGGACTCGAGCACGAGCAGGTCTACACCATACTCAAGATGCTCTCGCAGCGGCATATCGTACACTTCATCCCACAGCGCAAGATGCCCTACATCACCTACCTTACCGACCGCGTAGACCCAGAGCAGGTGGTCCTGCCCAGAGAGGTATACGAGGAAAGAAAGGAGAATTACATCGAGCGTATCGAGGCAATGATAGCCTATATCGAGAACGATGAGACTTGCCGCAGCCGGCAGCTTATGGCATATTTCGGGGAAGAAAACAAGAACGATTGTCACCGTTGCGATGTGTGTGCAGACCACTACGGACGCGTCACCAAGCAACAGGAGAAGACAGCTCGCGAGCTTATCCTGCAACAACTGGCCGACGGAGAGCCCCATCACATTACTATTCTGCGTGATCTGCAGATTCCTAAAAAACAGTTCGAACAGGTTTTATCCGAACTGGTGTCTGAAGAGATAATCCTTGTCAACGGCTGTCAAATCTGCCTCAACAAGGATTGACTCCCCTCATTATTTTTCTATAAACACAGCCTTGCCGCGAGCCACCTCGGTCTCTGTGGCATCATCGTCGGCGCGCTTGGTGATGCGTATGCAGTAAGCGCCGTCGGCAGTTTGCTCCTGATAGAAAGTCAGGACATCTCCGCCATGGGCTTCAGCCACATAGGCTATCTCAAAGCGCTTCAGGAAATGAGACTTGTACCAATCGACGGGAAACAGGTCGAGCACATGTTCGATATACTTGACGCTGTTGATATGGCCATTGATGTCGACATCATTATAGCGTGTCTTGAGTTCCATCACCTTCACAGCCTCATCACCCATCTTTACCCGCGACGGGCTGGCGATAGGACAGGGATAGTCTTTGTCTATATAGTTGTTGATGGCACCATCGTGGATGCTGAAGATGTCGGTGGGCTGACGGCTCTGTGTATCTATCATCGCCCACACGCTGCGACCGTAGCCAAGCATGTGACCGTCGGCGGCAGAGATGGCATAATTGCGCGAAGTGAAGTAGCGCATGGCACTCTCGACCCAAGTCTCTACATAGAAGTCGTCATACGAGGAAGGCATCTCGTCCATCTCTATCACCAGTCGCGACAGCACCCATGTCTTGTGGCGCGGCATAAGATAATTCATACCAAAGCCACGCTCGGTGGAATGGAAATCGGCAGCATTGAGCAGATGATTACCCAGGTGTCCCATGAAGAGATGATTGGAGTAATCACAGTGGAAAGGCTCTGCCAAGAACTTATATTTTGCTATTTTGGTCTGTTCCATATTCATACGTTTTACGCAACAAAATTAACGAAAAAATCTCTGGTACCCAACGATACCAGAGACTTTTTTATTGTCGGCGCAGTCAAACTGTCACTTGATATATACGATAGCCAGGCGATTGGAGGCAACTCCCTGCACACCCTTTCCGGTAGCCTCGTCGACGATGACGCCGCGGGCTCTGAGATAGTCGGCCACGACATCGGCACGACCCTGAGAGAGTCTCTTGTTGAACGCCTTGGAACCCTCGGGCGAAGCAGTACCTACTACCTGCACGTGCTTGCCTTCAGCTATGGTATTGAGGGCTTCCTTGGCCTCATCGGTGAGGTTCTGCTTGCCCTGTGCGAAGGTCACAAACACGAGGTTGCCCACCTGTACTTCCTGTGTTTTCACCACTTCCTTGACCACCTCCTTAGGTTTCTTGGCAAGTTCGCCACGCAGATCGTTAATCTGAGCATTGAGTGCATCGACCTCGGCCTGGTCGCGCAGCTGGGCAAGAGCGAAGTTGTGGGTACCATTGGAGTTTCTGAACTTGTAGTTGAAGCCTACATTGAGCTGGAAGCCAGACTTGTTGACATTGTAAGCCACGCCCTGGTAGCCATTGCCGTTGAGAGCCCAGTTGATAGAGGGCTCAACATAGAACTGCCATTCCTTGTTAGCTCCGAAGTTGAAGGCGAAGTCCACACCAAGTTTGGAGGTCAGCACGTCGGCTTTCCAGTCCTTGGTGGGCGAACCGAAGGTGTGTCCCCATCCCAGACCCATTACCGGGATAAGCTCAAAGCAGCGAGGCTCACCCTTGTAGCCACCAGCCCAATTGCTCAGATTGATGGTAGCCAGCAGCGAGGTGTTCATGCTGTTGACGAGGGTACCCTGGAGATTGCCATGATGCAGGTTCTTGAAATAGGCATTGCCCTCAAGAGCCAAACCGAATACGGGAGTAAACCAGCGGCCCAAGCGCAGACCGGCATTGGGAGTGATATCACGAAGCCAGCAATGGTTGGCTGCCCCCATGGTCGATGGATGGGTGGCGGTGATGACTCCACCGTTGACACCGAGATAGAAATTATCAGAAGACTTGCTTTCCGAGACTGTCTGAGCCGATACTGAAACTGCCAGCAGTGCGGCTGCGAACATTAAAACCAGCTTTTTCATTGTTACGTCTTATTTTAGATTTATACTGTTGTTATTGGTCGAGATAGCAAAGATATAAAAAAAGTGAATGGCTGCAAACAGTTTTCCCGAAAATCGACATGAGAAGACCCAAAAAAGTAATAAACAACCAATTCACACGACTTATTGAACCCAAAAGAGTTCCCCTTCCGCTCGTGATGACGGATGGGGAACTCCTGTTGACTGCCGCTTCGTTATCAGTTGAAGTAGTAGAGGAAGGTGGCGATGCCCTCAAGTGCGGGCTTGCGCTGGCCTTCGATTTCAATCTTGAAGGCGATGCTGGCCTTGCAGATACCGCGCAGGTTGGCTATCTCGTGCAGCTTGGTCACCATACGCAGACGGCTGCCCACGGGCACAGCCTGACCGAAACGCATCTTGTCCATGCCATAGTTGACGAGCATCTTCAGGTTGTTGACCTTGATGATCTGGTTCCAGAAGTAGGGCAACAGCGAGAGGGTAAGATAACCATGCACGATGGTGCTCTTGTAGGGGCTCTCGGTCTTGGCGCGCTCTACATCTACATGTATCCACTGGTGGTCGAGGGTGGCATCGGCAAACTGATTGATGCGGTCCTGGTCGACGGTAAGCCACTCAGAGGTACCAATTTCCTCGCCCAAGTGAGCGGCAAACTCTTCATAAGAATTAATTTCCAACATAGTCTTGTCGTTATTATATATTAATAATGTGTATTACTTCCTGTGCTTGGTAGTGGTGGTGGTCTTTGTCGTGGTCGACGTAGAGATTCTCAGAGTCTTGGGCTTGCTGGCCTCATAGTATCTGAGCGCCTCGGGCATATCGCGCTGCAGCGCGGCTATACGCTTTGCGTCGGAAGGGTGGTCTGACAGGAAATCGTCCTGATTGCCTTTGCCGGCCGACATGCGCTGCCAGAACGTGATGGCTTCCTGCGGGTTGTAGCCGGCCATAGCCGCAAAGATAAGTCCCATGTGGTCGGCCTCGGTCTCATGGTCGCGGCTGTACTTCAGATTGCGCAGCTTCAGACCCTGCTGAGCCAGCACGGCGGCATAACTGCCCACATTGGTGCCGGTGGCAGCATTGAGCACGCTGCTGAGCAGCTGGGTGCCATACTGCTGCTTAATCTGCTTGGAGATTTGCTCGGCACTGTGCTTGCCCACGGCGTGGGCTATCTCGTGACCCAGCACGATGGCAAGTCCATTCTCGTTTTTGGTGTAGGGCAGCAGTCCCTCGAAGACCACTATCTTGCCACCAGGCAGACAGAACGCGTTGGCGCTCTTGTCCTGCACCAGGTTGAACTCCCAGCTATATTCACTCACTTCGGCAGCCATACCGTTGTTTCTCAAGTAGTTTTCTACGGCAGTAGCCAGTTTCTTGCCTACCCTTACTACCATCTCGGTATTGGCGGCATTGGTCGATTTCTTGGCCGACTGCATGTACTGGCTGTACTCCTTGTTGCTCAGGCTCATTATCTCCTGATTGGACACCATCAGACTCTGCTTGCGACCGGTAATGGGCACCGTGCGCGTGGTGCCGCATGCTGCCAAGAGGGCCACAACCCATACCAGCAGCATCACTTTAAGCTGTTTCATAAAATTCCTTTCTTATACTGGCGCAAAAGTAACCATTTAGAACGAATATGCCAAACAAAATGCCACTTTTTTGGCTCCCACATGCGCCCTCGGGGCTGGTATGGCAAGCTGGCGCAAACAAGCGCGCGCTACGCCACACGCCACAAAACCGCAAAACCGCAATGATGGCAGAGAGGTTGAAGGCGGGGCGTGAATTAAGTATTGCGAGGTTGGAAACAATGATTGCAGGGCAGGAAACGATGGTTGCAAAGTCTGAAACCAATTATTCTACGGCCACGGGCAAGAATGGGACGACGGGAGAAAGGGGGAAAAAGATTAGAGGAGAGTGCATGACCACTGTCACGCCTCTCCTCTCTACAATTATACAAAACATCATGATCTAAGTGGTTACGATCAAACTTTCATCCAGTTGCAAAGGTACTGCTTTCTGACGCTATGTGCAATACCCACAAATGATGATTTAGTGTCTGATGAGCTGGGAACCCGTCGTAGCCCGAGAGCCGGTATTGACCTGGACGGCATAGACGCCACGTGGAGCGCCAGCCAGCGAGATGTGATAGCTGCAGCCACTGGGCGCGAGTCTATGGGAAGCCACACGGCGGCCGTCGACCCCATAGACATTGACCACAAAGGTGTGGCTGGGAGCAGAGTCGAACCTCAACTCTACCCCATCGCCCACGGGCCGTATCGACACGCCCTGGGCCTGACGCTGCGACACATCGGGGATGGCTGTAAATCCGAGCAGGTGCAGCAATCCGGCATAGACATCAATCTCGCCATAGCCATAATAGTTGTTGGGATAGTCGAGCGACGGGTCGTGGCGACGGGAGGTGGCGGCAATGAGCTCGCGCACCTGGTCGGGGGTAAGCGTAGGGCAAGCCTGGAGCCACAGGGCGATGGCGCCAGCGGCAGCGGGGGTAGACATAGACGTGCCCGAATTGTAGTTCCAGGCATAAGTACGGCCGTCAAAGTCAAAGTGTTCCTTGTCTGAGTTGACGATATCCCACGCCGAGGGATGATGCTCGAGATAGTAGCTGCTGTACGAGGAGACGATGTTGGTGCCGGGAGCCATCACATCGGGCTTGATGCGCTCGTCGACCGTGGGGCCTATCGACGAGGTGCGGGTGCGCTCGCCGTCGTGCCCCATGTCGTAGACGCGATGGGCGCCGAGGTAGGTGTAAATGTCCTGGCGATAGGCGGTAGAGCCCACGCAGATGGCTGCCGGCGAACTGGCGGGCGAACCGATGCTATGGCTATACTCGCCGGCAGCGAGGCTGGGGTTGGCGGGATTGGTGATGAGGGTGCCACGGCTCTTGTAGAAACTGGCGTCGGTGCCCTCGCCCACAATCTCGACCGACAGCAGGCGCCCGTCGGTCTGGCGTAGAGAGACATCCATCACCGTGTCGGCAGCCTCGTAGGCCGACGGATAGGCGCATGCCATGACGCTCATGCCGCACCACTGCTCGAGGCGCAGCGTGTCGGCAGTCACCTGGCGCGAGGAGATGAGCAGCGTGTCGCGCGTGTCGCCGTAGGACACCAGGCGCACCTCGAAACTCCGGTTGCCACGAACCATGAACGACACACGGTCGCCCTCTGACCGCAAGAACGACCCCTCGCTCTGCAGCGACGCCGGTTTGTGGAAGTAGGTCTTGACCAGGCCGTCGTTACCCGCCGAAGCCACGAGTATACGACCAGGGCCAACGAGCGAATCGAGCACCTGGTAATAGAGACGGTCGTCGCCACGGAAGTCCTGGCCCGAGCCTTCGCTGAAGGACGCCACACAGGGCATGTCGCGCTCGGCAGCATAGTCGAAGAGATACTTGAACCCGAGCGCATCAAGGGCATAGGTGTAGAGATTGAGCCGCTCGGGAGGTATCATCGAGGCATTGTCGCCCGTGGCGTTGGCCACAAGGCAGATGTCGCTCTCGTAGGCCACACCGCGGTAGGCCGAGCGGTAGCCATTGCCGGCAGCGATGCCCGTGGTGTGGGTGCCGTGGGTCTGGTCGTTGCCATCGGCCGAATGCCGGCAAGCCAGCACATCGGCGCCATGATAGGTGGCGCCCACGGGCATAGTCCCGTCGTCGGCAGCGAGCATGTCCCACACCGAACTGATGCGGCAGCGGTGGCTGAGGGTATCGAGGAAGGTGGGATGGGTATAGTCGAAGCCTATGTCCTGGACACCTACCACTACGCCTTTGCCGGTAAAAGCCTGGGGCAAGGACTCGGCACGGTAGGCCTTGTCGGCACGGAGTATGACCGCCATCGTATCGAGGGTGGCGCGGTGGGAACGGTTGGCCTCGATGCGCTTGACCTTAGGAAGCGAAGACAGCCGCGCGATGCTACCCACGGGGATGCGGGCGATGTGGATGTTGCCAAAGCGGGCAAGCGACTCGCCGCCACAGGAGTCGAGCACAGCGGCTCCATCGCCATCGATCTCGACAAAGGCGCAGAGCCATGAGGCCTGAGAGGCATCTACGCCCAACACCCTGGCAGGCGCCGACTCTCTGGCTATGGCCAACGAGCGCACCATGGCCGACATCTTGGTATAATCGGGGCGCTGGGCATAGACAGCCGTCACCATGACCCATAGCAAAAACATAAATACGGTTCGCTTCATATTGCAAAATAAATGAAAATAAACGAGCCACGCAAGCCAAAGTCAAAAAAATCAAGGAGAAAGACCCGTAACCCCTGTTTTTTTAGTACCTTTGCATGAACAGCAAACAATAATACTTAAATAATAATGGAACAAAAGGATTACAAGTATATCAGCGTGGCCTACAAGCTCTATGATATCACCGACAACAAGCAGGAACTGATAGAAGAGACAGCTAAAGACAAACCATTTGTGTTTCTCAGCGGTTTCGGAACCACTCTCGAGGACTTTGAAAGCAATCTCGTGGGTCTGGCAGAGGGTGCCGACTTCGACTTCGTGCTCTCTCCCGACAGAGCTTATGGCGAACATGTAGACACACGCGTAGTGGAACTGGACAAGCAGATATTCAGCGTCGACGGCAAGTTTGACAGCAAGAACATCTACCCCGAAGCCATCGTCCCGCTGCAGAACGAGGACGGCAACCGTTTCCTCGGACGCGTGGTAAGCATCGGCAGCGACAAGGTGCGCATAGACCTCAACCACCCACTGGCTGGTATGACGCTCAACTTCAAGGGTACCATCCACGAGTCGCGTCCTGCCACCAATGCCGAGATAGAGCAGATGGCACGCATGCTGAGCGGTGAAGGCGGATGTGGCGGACACTGCGGAGGCGGCTGCGGCGGTCACTGTGGTGACGGCGGTTGCGGCGACGGCCACTGCGACGGTGAGGGTCACTGTGGCGGCGAAGGTCACTGCGGAGGCGAAGGCCACTGCGGAGGCGGACACCACAACCACTAATAGGCCAATAGGCAACAAAACCACCCACAACATGAGCAACACAATAGGAAACATACTGCGCCTCACCACCTTCGGCGAGAGCCATGGTGAAGCGATAGGCGGTGTCATCGACGGTTTTCCGGCTGGGATAGACATCGACATGGACTTCGTGCAACACCAGTTGGACCGTCGTCGTCCGGGTCAAAGCCGGCTTACGACGCAGCGCAACGAGAGCGACCGGGTAGAAATACTCAGTGGTGTATTTGAGGGCAAATCGACCGGTGCGCCCATCGGATTCATCGTGCGCAATACCAACCAGCACTCGCATGACTATGACAATATGCGCCGTGTGTTCAGACCCTCGCATGCCGACTATACCTATTATAATAAGTATGGCATACGCGACCATCGTGGGGGCGGACGCTCGTCGGCACGGGTCACGATAAGCCGCTGTGTGGGTGGCGCGCTGGCTATGCTGGCGCTCAAGCAGATAGGGGTGAGCATCACGGCATATACCTCGCAGGTAGGAGGGATAGCGCTGGACCGCGACTATCACCGATACGACCTCAGACGCACTGACGACAACGACGTGAGATGTCCGGATGCCGACAAAGCGGCACAGATGGAAGAGCTCATCATGCAGGTGAAGAGCGACGGCGACACCATCGGCGGCGTCATCACCTGTGTGGTCGAGGGATGTCCTACCGGGCTGGGCGAACCAGAGTTCGGCAAACTGCACGCCCAACTGGGCAGTGCGATGCTGAGTATCAATGCCGTCAAAGGTTTTGAATATGGCGACGGCTTTGACATGGCCTCACACAGAGGCAGCGAGGTGAACGACCTCTTTGACCCCGATGGCAGCCACGTGACGCTTACCAACCACAGCGGAGGCATACAGGGCGGCATAAGCAATGGCGAAGACATCTGTTTCCGTGTGGCGTTCAAGCCTGTGGCAACACTGCTCAGACCGCAAGCCACAATAGACACAGACGGCAATGCTACGCAGCTGGAGGTCAAAGGTCGACACGACCCATGCGTGCTGCCACGCGCCGTACCAGTGGTGGAAGCTATGGCTGCCATGGTGATACTCGACTGCTATCTGGTCAACAAGACCACACACCTGTAGGAAAGCGGGCGGAACACGGCAGACGTGACGCCCAGCATGACTCATAAAGATACGAAAAAAGGTTCTTCTGTCTTTGCCAATGGCAAGCAGAAGAACCTTTTTCTATGTATTACGCGTCAAGCCTTAATCGGCATCGGGAACGATGAGCTTGTAGCCCTTGCCGTGGATGTTGATAATCTCAATCTGGTCATCGTCTTTCAGATGCTTACGCAGCTTGGTGATATACACGTCCATCGAGCGGGCATTGAAGTAGTTGTCGTCAATCCAGATGGTCTTGAGGGCAAAGTCGCGCTGCAGAATCTCGTTGGAGTGGGCGCAGAGCAGAGCCAGGAGCTCGTTCTCCTTGGTGGTGAGTTTGGTCTGCTTCTCGCCGATGGTGAGCAACTGCTTCTGGGCATCGAACACGAAGCGGCCGATACGGAATACGGTAGCATCCTTGGCCTTCTTGCCATGGACACGACGCAGGATGGCCTCAATACGCAGCACGAGCTCCTCCATAGAGAATGGCTTGGTGATATAATCGTCGGCACCAATCTTGAAACCTTCGAGGATATCGTCCTTGAGGGCACGGGCGGTAAGGAAGATGATAGGAATCTCGGTGTTGGCCTGACGAATCTCCTGGGCCAGGGTGAATCCGTCTTTTTTGGGCATCATCACGTCGAGAACGGCGATGTCGAACTTGCCCTTGGCAAACTCTCTGTAGCCGACCTCACCATCCTGGCAGAGAACTGCCTGATAACCTTTGGCCTGTAGATACTCACGGAGCAACATTCCCAAATTCTCATCGTCTTCGCAAAGCAAAATTTTCAACTTCTCGTCCATAGTTGTATTGTTTAAATGATTATTGATATTGTTTCTATTGATAATTGTGATTGATTAATCTTCTATCTTTGGCAACTTGATGGTAAAGGTGGTACCCTTGCCCACTTCACTTTCTACCTTGATGGTGCCGCTATGCAGGTCGATAATCTTCTTGACATAGGCAAGTCCCAGACCGAAGCCCTTGACATCGTGCACGTTGCCGGTATGCACGCGGTAGAACTTCTCAAACACCTTCTTCAGGTTTTCCTTCTTGATGCCGATGCCGGTATCTCGCACGGAGAAGCAGAGATGGGTATCGTCGTTCCAGGTGCGCAGATAGATATTGAGCGGCTTCTCGGGCTTGCCATACTTCACGGCGTTGTCCATCAGATTGAAGAGGGCGTTCTGGAAATGAACCTCGTCGACATAGATGGCAGAGTCGACAGCCTCAATCTCGGTGTAGATTTTTCCGCCGGTATGCTCTACGCGCAGGGTAAACGAGTTGGCCATGTTCTCGACCATCTCGTTGAGGTCGAGGTGCTTCTTCTTGAACACAGCCTTCTTGCGGTCGAACATACTCATCTGCAGTACCTTCTCCACGAGGAAGCGCAGGCGCTTGGACTCGTCCTGCACCACTCCCGACAGATGCTTCATCATGGTCTCGCTCTTGGTGACACTCTGGTCGTTCATCATCTGCGCCGCAAGCGAAATGCTGGCGATAGGCGTCTTGAGCTCGTGGGTCATATTGTTGATGAAGTCATTCTTAATCTCAGACAATCTCTTCGAGCGGAATATCGTGACTATCGTGAAGATAAAGGTGATGAGCAGCACCACGGTGAAGATCACACTGGGAATCATGAAGCGGATAGACGAGTAGATGTAGCTGTTCATATCGGGGAAGTGCAGCTTGACAACTCCCATCTTGCTGACCGGGTCGTTGCGGAAGAGTATCTGGGTGTAGGTGTACTCTTCTCCCTCGTCGGAATAGTCGGGACAACGATAGACCTCGCGACCGTCCTGGGTAGACACGGTGAAATGGTAGCCAATGTTGACGCCATTGTTCATCAACTCTGCCTTGAGGTCCTGGTCGAGCAGCTTGAAGTTGATGCGCTCCTTCAGCGGTTTGTCTGATGCCGAGTAGAGTATAGACACCACCACCTCGTCGAGCAGCGCCTTCTGATAGACGTAGCGGTTCTTGACAATCTCCTGCAACGACCTCGAAGCCTCGGAGATGCTGCCCTTGTCGTTTTCGAGAATCATTCCCTTGGGCTTGGTGGCAGGATTGGATGATATGGTCTTGAGCTCGAACGAGGTGTAGATAGTGCCGTCCTTGCCCACGGCAGCATACTGATGCGACTGCTGCACTGTAGCGTCGGGATGGCCGGAGCGCGTGCCCACAGAGTCCTTCTTGAAGGCCTTACGCTCAGTCTCGTTGACGTCTTTCTCAAGATAACGCAGGGTCTCGTTAAGCTCCAAATTGCGCGAGGCCTGATAGAGAGAACGGTTGACACTCTCGTCAAACTGCTCTTTCTTCATATCCACCATCTCCTGGATATACTTGAGCTGTAGGAAAAGCAGAATCAGGAAGCTGACGCCCATGATGACTGCTATGGTCCATATTGTTTTCTTTTTCATAATGCAAATATACGTAAATACTTAAAACGTTAACATTAAAAGGTTAATTATTTACACAGAGTTTAACATTATTAACTATAAACACACAGATTACTTACGCATTTGTAATTATCGTGATGACGGATAGGATAAAAAAAAGGAGGGATATGGCTTTACCCATTCCCTCCATCATTTTCGGATTTTATACTCTGTTATTCGTCATCGTCTTTCTGCTCTGCCTCATGCTCGGCAATCAGCTTGGACTGAACATCATTGGGCACGAGTTCGTAGCTGGCGAACTTGGTGGTAAACGAGGCACGTCCGCCAGTAAGGCTACTCAGAGAAATAGAGTAGTTGGCGAGCTCCTTCAATGGAATCTTGGCCTGGAGTTTCTGGTAACCAGCCTCTGAGTCCATACCCATGATGAGGGCACGACGTCCCTGCAGGTCGCTCATCACATCGCCCATATAGTCTGACGGTACATAAACCTCGAGGTCATAGATAGGCTCCAGAATCTTAGGACCGGCATTCTTGAACGCATCAGAGAAAGCGTGGCGGGCAGCCAGGGTGAATGAGATTTCATTGGAGTCAACTGGGTGCATCTTGCCATCATAAACGATTACGCGTACATCACGGGCGTAGCTACCAGTAAGAGGTCCGCGCTCCATGCAGTCCATAATACCCTTGAGGATAGCGGGCATGAAACGAGTATCGATGGCACCGCCAACAACCGAGTTGAGGAATACGAGCTTGCCGCCCCACTCCAAATCAACTTCCTGACGGCTCTTGATGTTCATCTTGAACTCCTGACCACCGAAGTTGAACACGGTAGGATCGGGCATACCCTCGGCATAAGGCTCGACGATGAGGTGAACCTCGCCAAACTGTCCGGCACCACCACTCTGCTTCTTATGACGATACTCGGCCTTGGCTTTCTTGGTGATGGTCTCACGGTAAGGCACGCGGGGCTCATCGAAGACTACACTCAGCTTCTCGTTGTTTTCCAGACGCCACTTCAGCGTACGCAGATGGAACTCTCCCTGACCGTGAACGATGGTCTGGCGCAGTTCCTTGCTCTGCTCTACCACCCATGTGGGGTCTTCCTGACGCATCTTGAGCAGGGCGACCATGAGTTTCTCCATATCCTGGGCATTGGTAGTGCGGATAGCACGCGAATACTTGGAGTTGGGATACTTGATGAAGTCGAAACGCCACTCACAGTCCTTGCCGTTGAGCGTGTTGCCGGTCTTGACATCCTTGAGCTTCACGGTACAGCCGATGTCGCCAGCCTCGAGACGGTCTACAGCGATACGGTTGGCACCGGCGCAGGCATAGATGGTACCCAGACGCTCCTTGGAACCACGGTCGGCATTGGTAAGGTCGTCACCAGGCTTAACCGAACCACTCATAACCTTGAAGTAAGACACTTCACCGATATGGGGTTCCATACCGGTCTTGAAGAAATACAGACTCTCTGGTCCAGCGGCGTTGGCCTCAACCTCTTCACCACGGGTATTGTGCATCTTAGGCATCTCGCTTACGAAGGGAACTACATTGCCCAAGAATTCCATCAGTCGGCGAACGCCCATGTCCTTGCCTGCACATACGCAGAATACAGGGAAGATAGAGCGGGTTACCAGACCCTTGCGGATACCTTCACGCAGCTCGTCCTCGGTGAGGGTTTCCTCTTCGAAGAACTTCTCCATCAGAGACTCGTCGTTCTCGGCAGCAGCCTCGACCAGAGCCTTGTGCAGCTCCAGAGCCTTGTCCATCTCCTCGGCAGGAATGTCCTCGATGATAGGCGCACCACCCTCGGGCTTCCAGCTGTACTTCTTCATCAGGAGCACGTCGATAAGCGCATTGAAACCAGGACCGGTAGACAAGGGGTACTGTATCTGTACGCACTTGCTGCCATAGATTTCATGCATGCTGTTGATGATGTTGTCGAAGTCGCACTTGTCTGAATCCAACTGGTTGACAAGGAAGATAACGGGCTTCTTGAGCTTCTCGGTATAACGGAAGTTATTCTGTGTACCCACCTCAGGACCATACTGGCCATTGATGAGAATCACGGCCTGATCAGTAACGTTGAGGGCAGTAATGGCGCCACCCACGAAGTCATCGGAACCGGGGCAGTCGATAATATTCAGTTTCTTGTTGTTCCACTCTACATGGAATACTGTGGGGAATACAGAGTAGCCATACTCCTGCTCTACGGGGAAGTAGTCGCTCACCGTATTCTTGGCTTCCACTGTACCACGACGTTTGATGATTCCAGCTTCAAAAAGCATACTCTCGGCAAGCGTGGTCTTGCCGCTACCCGCACTGCCAAGCAGCGCGATGTTCTTGATTTCATTTGTTTGATATACTCTCATATCAAAAAGATTTAAGTTGTTAGTAATGTTCTTAGTCATGGCATGTGTTGCGATACACTTGCCCTTATCGATGCTAAAGTTATATATTTTAGGAGAAACACCAAAAGAAAACGGCAAAAATCTTCATTTTTTTTCAACTTATTAGTAATTTTGCGCCAATTATGGCTGGTTTATACATTCACATACCTTTCTGTGCATCGCGTTGTGCCTACTGTGGCTTTTACAGTACCACACGTGCTGATATGCAAGATAGTTATATCGACGCCGTGTGCCACGAACTTGACATGCGCCAAGCCTCTGCCGACAGCATCGATACCATCTATCTGGGGGGAGGTACGCCCAGCATGCTCTCTGCCGGCAATCTCGACAGACTCATCTCCTATATATATAATAGGTATAGGGTGAGCGACGACGCCGAAGTCACCATCGAATGTAATCCTGACGACGTGTGTCGCGCAGGTTTCCGCCTGCCGCCACAGGTAAACCGTGTAAGTATGGGAGCCCAGACTTTCAGTGACAGCAGGCTCCGTCTGATTCGCCGACGCCACACTGCCAATGAGGTGACACGGGCTGTAGAGACACTGCATCTGCTGAACATCGGCAATATCAGCGTAGACCTCATGTTCGGTTTTCCCGACGAGACTCTGGCCGACTGGGAGAGCGACATAGACCATGCTCTCGCTCTCGGCGCCCAACACCTGTCGGCCTACTCCTTGATGTATGAAGAGGGTACCCTGCTCTACCGGTATCTGGAACAAGGGAAGATAAAAGAAATAAGCGACGAACTGTCGCTCGACATGTACAACGTGCTTATCGACCGGCTTACCGCTGCCGGATATGAACACTATGAGATAAGCAACTTTGCCCTACCGGGCTTCCGAAGCCGCCACAACAGCAGCTACTGGCACGACACGCCCTACATAGGCGTAGGTGCAGCCGCGCACTCGTATGACGGAAATACAAGGAGTTGGAATACAGCCAGTCTGGACGACTACATCAGCTCGATAGAAGATGGCATTCGCCCCTGCGAATACGAGACGATAGATGCCGAGACCCACTACAACGACCTTATCACCACTGCTCTACGCACGCGAGAGGGGCTGCAGCTCGAGCACCTTTCGCCCGAAGACCGGCAGTTTGCCCTCGACGCCGCCAGACCACACATCGGCCGCGGCCTGCTGGCTGTCGACGACGACCGCCTCCACCTCACCCGCAGCGGCATCTACCTCTCCGACAGCATCATGAGCGACCTGATGCGGATATAGCCATCCTTACAGTTCTATCTTTCCGTCGCGGCGATACTGCTCGTAGTAGTATTGCTTGATTTCCTTGTCTATTTCGGCCACGCTGCGTTTGCCGGTGACATAGGGACGCACCATCTGGCACACCACCACGCACACCACGCAGATGACGAGCAGGATAAGGAAGTTGACCAGGCTGCTCGCCACAAACCTATAATCCATCAGACACACCACCACGCCCACGGGCACTATCCAGAGCAGCCAGTCGCCCAGAGTGTTCATCCCCAAGCTATGGGTTCGCTCTTCCTGCCAGCGCTTGGGGGCTCGCGCAATGAGTTGTTTGCTATGAGCGGTCCAGAAGTCTTCAAATTCTTTTTCCATAATCTATCTTTTTGCAACGCTACTCTGACAGTGCAAGCCTCAGCCCCGTAGTATGGCGCGAATCGGGCACTGCCGAGCCTCGGGCACATATATAGCACCCTATCTGCGCACCATTCCAGTAATTGCCACGCACCACGCGGAAATCGCCCGTAGCCGGTCCTTTGGGGTCAACGGCCGGGCTGGCCGTATAGTCGCCCATAAAGTCGCTGCACCACTCAGACACATTGCCTGCCATGTCATACAGCCCCAGTTCGTTGGGTTCCAGGCCTCCCACATCGTGGGTGGTCATGTCGCTATTGCCCTTGTACCAGGCCACGTTATTCAGGTTGTCACTACCGCTGAACACATAGCCACGCGACCTGTTACCACCGCGTGCGGCATACTCCCACTCGGCCTCGGTGGGCAGACGGAAACTGTAGCCGGTAAGTGTTCTGAGGCGCGAAAGAAACAGCTGGCAGTCATCCCAACTCACATGCTCCACAGGTCTGTTGTCGCCCTTAAACCGCGAAGGGTTACTGCCCATGACGGCACGCCACAGCGCCTGAGTCACCTCATACTTACTGATAAAGAAAGAGCTTACCGTAACTCTATGAGCCGGCGAGGCCCACCCTACTGCATCCTGCATACCCTTGGTAAGTCCCATTGTATAGGTGCCGCCCTCTACGCGTACCATATCATGTACAGCCTGATCCAGCAGTTGCTTACGCGACGGCCCACTCTTTCGGGTCTGCACCGTACGCTTCTGTGTCTTAGACTTTGAGGGTGTGGTATGCGTAACATTCGGAGCAGGCGTGGTCTTAGGGCGTATAATGCCCTGTGCCCCCATTTCTATCGATACGGCCAGTGCCAGTATCGCCATCATGCTTCTTACTGTTTTCATCCTATATGTATTAAAAGACGAGGACAAAAGTACAAAAAAAAATGATGAAGCAGTCTATTATTCGGGAATAATTGCACAATGCTTCTCATAACCGCCAACATAATAGTAAAAAAAACAATACACTCACATAACGATAATGGGAATGCGCTATGGGGCAGACGCACGAGCCCAAAGACGGTGAGAAACAGATACAGTGCATTCTCGCTGGTTGTTACCATGGTTGGATTCAAGCTCATGTACTATGTCGATTTTATCGCTTTCATGGAAGACCCCGAGAAAACATGGAATGATATTCTTGCAAAAAGAGACGCAAAAAGCGCCGCCACCACCTAATCTTTTCGATTAAGGGGGCTTATTGTTGGAAAAAGAAAGCCCGAAGTCAAATTTACTGGGCTTCGGGCGAGATTTTATGCTATTTTGATTTTTACCGGACAGCAATATTTTCCATAATCATCTGTTTTAATCGTTTCTTCATCAGGTGCAGGCCTGCGGCTACACCCTCTGCTCGGTATTATTGAACTGGAGCATACGTTGGGGCACGCTGCGGCGCACGGCGTCGGCAATGAGATTGAGCACCGAGTGGCGCACAAAGGCACGCGTGGTAAGCAGCACCACCTCGCGCACAGGTATGGGCAGAGCAAAGGGGCGCACCAGTTCGTGCTGAGCCGGAGAGAGCTGTTCGAGAGCCAGCTCGGGAATGAAGGTGACACCCTGGCCGCCCTCCACCATGCGCATGAAGGTCTCGATACTACCGAGCGAATAGGTCTTCTTGCTGCTGTCGGCCGACTTGAGTTGGCAGAACTTGACCAGCTGGTCGCGGAAGCAGTGACCCTCTTCGAGCAGCCATAGGAACTCGTTGTTCAGGTCGCTGGTCTTGATGGCCTTGTGGGAGAAGAGGGCATCGCCACGCGACACGTAGGCCAGAAACTGCTCATAGAAGAGCGGTGTCTGCACATAGTGGTCCATATCGTCGAGGCTCACCAGGATGGCGGCGTCGAGCTCGCCCCGGTTGAGGGCACGCTTGATGTCGGCAGTCTTCATCTCCATCACGCGGATATCGGCCTCGGGGTGCTCGCGCTGCAGACGGGTGAAGAACCGAGGCAGCAGATATGGGGCTATGGTGGGCAGGATACCCAGACTGAAAGTGCCTGCCAGCGACTGGCGCTCTTCGTTCACGATGTCGTGGATGCGGTTGGCTCTCACCAGCACCTTCCATGCCTGCTCTACCACCTTGCGGCCTATCTCGGTGGGTATCACCTGCTGCGACGAGCGCTCAAATATCTTCACGCCCAATTCGGTTTCCAACTTCTGTATCATGGCGCTCAGCGTGGGCTGGGTGACGCCACAATGCTCGGCGGCACGGGCGAAATGGCGAAGCCGATATACCGCCACAATATATTCCATCTGTTGTAATGTCATGGCCTATTTACGCGTTAAAATTATCATTTGTATGGGCAAAGTTAATAAAATAATCAACGGCAGAGCAAACTATTATAGATTTTTTCTATGGGCAGATAGAAAAAAACGTTTGGAGGCTGTCGGATATATGGTTAACTTTGCATCCAGAATAACAAACAAAACAGAAATGATTATGAAAGAACTTAAAGGAACCAAAACAGAGAAGAACCTCATGGAGGCTTTCGCAGGTGAGTCTATGGCTCGCAACAAATATACCTATTTCGCATCACGCGCCAAGAAGGACGGCTTCGAGCAGATAGCTGCCATCTTCGAAGAGACTGCCGCCAATGAGAAAGAGCACGCCAAGTTGTGGTTCAAGTACCTTGAAGGTGGCGCCGTAAAGGATACCAGAAGCAACCTGAAGGCTGCCGCCGAGGGCGAAAACTACGAGTGGACCGACATGTACGACCGCATGGCACAGGAGGCCGAGGAAGAGGGCTTCACAGAGATTGCTGCCAAGATGCGCGGCGTGGCTGCCATCGAGAAGCTCCATGAAGAGCGCTACCGCAAGTTGCTGAAGAACATCGAGGACGCCCTCGTATTCTCACGCGAAGGCGACGCCATCTGGGTATGCCGCAACTGTGGCCACGTGGTAGTGGGCAAGCAGGCACCCCAGGTATGCCCCGTGTGCAACCATCCGCAGAGCTACTTCGAGCTCAAGGCTGAGAATTATTAAGCAATGGCCCTCTGCCGCAAGGCGAGGCCAAGAAGATAACTGCCCAGGACTGTCGAGGAATTTTCCCCACAGTCCTGGGCTTTGTCGTCACTACAACCATCATTCCCGCCACCACACTCCCCCATCCCACCACACGGAAGAAGGTGGTGATAATGGCTTTGGGAAGTTTTTCGGGGTTGGATTTTATTGTTTCGTGGTTTGCTTTTATGATTGCGCGCCACGATTTCTGCATTTCATGCTTTGAGATAAACTTAGGGGTGGTGGCGGAGATGTTGTGGATATGAAAAAAGCCACTCACGGCATGGGTGAGTGGCTTGATGGGGTGAAACTAAAACAGGGATTATTTGGGATTAACTATCTCGTTGACTGCGTCGCCTATGCAGGCGTTGGGCATCTGGATATGCAGCATCTCGCACACGGTGGGGGCGATATCGACGATGCGGGTAGGTGTGGAGGTCTGTCCGTGGGGCACCTTCCATCCCATAAATACCATGGGGATGTGTGAGTCGTAGGGGTTCCACACGCCGTGGCTGGTGCCGCGGTATTCGGGGGTAACCACGCCATCGACATGATGGGGCTTGGGCACCACAAAGAGGTCGCCGCTGCGCTCGGGGTTCCATCCGTTGACGATGCGCTCGCGGATGAGCTGTGGTAGACTGGTGTTGACGGCATTGGCATAGTCGACTACCATGTGTACCTTGGGGTTGCGGGCCAGGAAGTCGGCAGCCTCTTTCTTCACGGCGTCGAGCTGGAGTCCTGCCTTGGCGATGGCAGCGTGGTCGAGGTAGATGCGGTTGGCATTGGCCATGAGCGCCACGGTCTCGATGCCATACTTGGTGCGGAAGGCCTCGTTGAGCGACTTGATTTCGTTCCATGCGGCATAGCCGTCGGCGGGTATCTTGTGCTCCTTCATCACATTGGCGTTGTGCATGCCACCGTGGTCAGCGGAGAGGAAGAAGAGGTAGTTGCCCTTGCCCACCTTCTGGTCGAGATAGGCGAGGAAGTCTGCCAACTCGGCATCGGTACGCATATAGGCAGCCTTATTCTCGGCGCCACGGGTGCCATAGGCATGTCCGATGATGTCGGTCGAAGAGATGCTGATGGCGAGCATGTCGGTGACATCGTCCTGACCCAGCTGCTCATTGTCGAGCACGGCTTTGGCCATCTGGAAAGTCTTGGTGACACCCTCGGGGCTGCACTTGATGTCGGTACCAGGCTTCACGCGCACGGTCTTGTTGAAGCGGTTGACCCACTCGGGCAGCTTGTCCATATAATAGGAGCTGGAGATGAAGTGTCCTGCCGAGGTGTCCCACCAGTAGGCGGCGTCGGCAGCATGGCCTGCGGGCAGGATGGCTGCGCGGTCCTTGAGCGCAACGCCAAAGACCTTGGCCTTGTAGTCGGTGGCTATCTTGAGCATATCGCCGATGCCTGTGGCAAGGAGGTTGCGAGGCGACATTTTGCCCTCTCTGCTCGACGAGCCCACGCCATGCACGGTGGAGTCGGACACGCAGTACATCTTCTTGCCGGCAATCATAAAATCGTTGCCGGCGATGCCGTTGAGGCCTGGCACCGAGCCGGTATAGATACATGAATGGCCGATGGCAGTAACGGTGGGCACATAGTTGATCATGGTGTTCTCGCAGCTGAACCCTTCGCGCAGCAGGCGCTTGAAGCCGCCTTCGCCAAACTGGTCATTATAATAATAGAGGTAATCCCATCTCATCTGGTCGACCACGAAGCCTACCACGAGCTTGGGCCGCTCTACCTGGGCGAAAGTCGCGGTGCAGGCAAAGACCATCATCAAGAAAGAAATCAATCTTTTCATTGTAACTTGTTTTATTGTTTGTTAATTGTTTGTAGAGAAAAAGTCCGGCCACATGCCGAAATCGGATACAAAGGTAAGAATAATCAACATATCAGGGCATAGAAATTTGACAAAAAAGGCCCGGTTTCTTTCAAAACCAGGCCTTTTCCACCTAAATTATTATAATTGTAACACCAATGGTGTTTTACCTTTCTTCGCAAGGGGCTTACTTGCCCATGTCGAGGTTGTGACCCAAACTGATGGCCTTAACCAAAGCGACTGCGATAATCATTACAAATCCTAATGTCAACATAATCTTTTTACCTTTCTTTTTTAAGTTGTTAATGTTATCCTTTTGTTATCGAGTGCAAAGTTACGCTGTTTGCGCACACAGTCCAAACAATTCGCACTAAAATGGTATGAAATCCCACTTTTGTTGACCTCGGTCAAAATAAAAATCGAGGACTTGCGTTATATCAATAAAAGGCAATTAATAACTACATAACAACAACTATGATGACGGAAGGATATATCGTAAAGCGCTTCGGCCAACCCGTAAAGCGTTATGTTCAGATTTTGGAGCTCAAGGACGACCCTGAGTCGCTGGCCAGCTATCGTAAAGCTCATTCGCGCGAGGACTTCTGGCCCGAAATCAAGCAGGGAATACAGGAAGTAGGCATCCTGGAGATGGAACTATATATTATAGGTACACGCGAGGTGATGATCGTAGAGACTCCCCTCGACTTCGACTGGGACAAGGCTATGGCCAGACTCGCACAGCTGCCCCGCCAGCAGGAGTGGGAAAACTTTGTCGGCCGTTTCCAAAAGTGCAAGGAGGGCGATACCTCTGACGAGAAGTGGCAGATGATGGAGCGTTTCTTCTATCTGTACGAAGACTGATGACTGGCAACGGTCGCAGAAACAGCTGCAGAATTAGCGGCATAATGGTTGGAAGAAGTGGGGATAATGATGACAATCCTTACTTTTTTCAACATTTTTCGTAAATTTCATTACAATTTGTGCGGTTTTTAAGTAAAAATGTATAACTTTGCCCAAAAGATTGAGAGAAATTGTATCAAGGTTAACATTTTTACTTAAAACATTAACAGAATGAAAGCTACGGATGTTGTGGAAAATCTTAAGAGAAGATTTCCAAATGAGCCTGAGTATATCCAGGCTGTCAGCCAGGTTTTGGCCACCATTGAGGATGAATACAACAAGCACCCCGAATTTGACAGGGCCAACCTCATCGAGCGCCTTTGTGTTCCGGATCGCATCATCCAGTTCCGCGTAAACTGGGTCGACGACAAAGGCAATGTGCAGACCAACATGGGTTACCGCGTCCAGCACAACAACGCCATCGGCCCCTACAAAGGCGGCATTCGTTTCCACTCATCGGTAAACCAGTCTATTCTCAAGTTTCTTGCTTTTGAGCAGACTTTCAAGAACTCGCTCACTACCCTGCCTATGGGCGGCGGCAAAGGCGGCAGCGACTTCTCTCCCCGCGGCAAGAGCAATGCCGAGGTGATGAGGTTCTGCCAGGCTTTCATGCTCGAACTCTACCGCCACATCGGTCCCGACGAAGACGTTCCGGCAGGTGACATCGGCGTGGGTGGCCGCGAGGTGGGCTACATGTTTGGTATGTACAAGAAGCTCACCCATCAGTTCTGTGGCATCCTCACCGGAAAGGGTCAGGAGTTTGGCGGTTCGCGCATCCGTCCCGAAGCCACGGGCTACGGCAACATCTACTTCCTCGAAAACATGCTGAAGACGCGCAACATAGAGCTCGCCGGCAAGACAGTGCTCGTATCGGGTTCGGGCAACGTGGCACAATATACTATGGAGAAACTGCTCGAGCTCGGCGCCAAGCCCGTCACCTGTTCTGACTCAGACGGATATATCTACGACCCCGACGGAATAGACCGCGAGAAGCTCGACTACATCATGGAACTCAAGAATATAGAGCGTGGCCGCATACGCGAATATGCCGAGAAGTACGGCGTGAAATACGTGGAGGGCGCCAAGCCTTGGTTTGAGAAGGCCGACATCGCCACACCCTGTGCCACCCAGAACGAAATCAACGAAGAGGCTGCGCAGGCACTGGTGGCCAACGGCGTGATAGCCGTAACCGAGGGCGCCAACATGCCCACCACTCCCGAGGCCATCAAGGTGTTCCAGGATGCCAAAATCCTCTACTGCCCCGGCAAGGCAAGCAATGCCGGCGGTGTGGCAGTATCGGGACTGGAGATGACGCAGAACTCGGAGCGTCTGCGCTGGTCGCGCGAGGAGGTGGATGCCAAGCTGCGCGAAATCATGAACGACATCCACGCCAACTGTGTGAAATACGGTACACAGGCCGATGGCTACATCAACTACGTGAAGGGTGCCAACATAGCCGGCTTCCTCAAGGTTGCACGAGCCATGATGGCACAGGGCATAGTCTAAAACAAGATGCGCACCACCTCGTCCATGGGCAGACGCTGCTCCTTGGGCACCGCAAAGTAAAGGTGGCCGTCGCGATAGATAAACGATAACTTCTGGCCAGTGCGCAAGACGGTGACACTGGCAGGCTTACGGGCAGTAATCAGGTTGACCTGGTTGCTGCCCTTTGGCATTACATGGGCATAGAGCGTATCGCTGCCGCGCGAGGTGAGCTTGACGTTGCAGAGCTCGGGTCCGGGCGTGATGCCGGTGCCGAAGATTGACTCGCGACCATACTTCATCCACTGCGACAGACTGTCCATCTTGGCATAGAACTCCCGCGGCATATCGCCGTCGGGCCGGGGACCCACATTGACCAGGAAGTTGCCACCAAGGGAACGCGCCTGGGCCAAGCGGTTGAAGAACCAGGCCATAGGGCGGAACTTCTCCTTGCGGTCGTAGCCCCAGCCGCCGCCATAGGTCCACAGGTCCTGCACCTCCCACCAAGGCGAAGGGATATAGGTAGGCTCGCCGCACTCAAAGGGCGTGGTGAGGTCGCCTATGCGCACGCTGGTTCCGTCGGGGTTGTCGGGGTCTACCAGGTTGGCCCATCTGTCGTTGATGACGATACCGGGCTGCATGGTTCTAATCCAACTGTATATCTTCTCGGTGTTGTTCTCAGTGATGCCACGCCACTCCATACCGTCGAGCCACAGCAGATCTATCTTGCCATAGTGCGTAAGCAGTTCTTCCAGCTGGCGCATCACATATCCCACAAACCTTACATACTTCGCGCGATTGGCTACACTGTCGGTTATGGCTGGCACCTTGCTTCGGGTTCTGACATTAAACTCACATGGCGCCATTGCCTCAGGATAATGCCAGTCGCGGGGCGAAAAGTAAAGGCCCACCTTGAGTCCGGCGGCACGACACGCATCGACATACTCGCGCACGAGGTCGCGGCCGGGCAAGTCGTGGCGCACGCCTATACCATACTTGGATGGCCAGAGAGCATAACCGTCGTGGTGACGGGTGGTAAGCACGGCATAGGTGAACCCGGCGTCATGGGCTGCCGTGAGGAAACTGTCGGGAAGAATGGTGGGCTTGAACTTGCGGGCAAGCCGGTAATAACGCTTGGGACTGTGATAACGCTTGCCGCCATAGCGGTAGTGCTTTATCATGTTCCAGGATGGCTGGATGCCGTCGACACTGTGTATGCCCCAGTGCATAAACAGGCCGAGCGCCGCGCCGGGATACCACTGGGCATCAGGATGGCGCGTGGGCATCACCACGTCGTCGGGCACCGGAGCGGCAATGAGCTTCTCGGCCCGCTGCACGTCGGCAGCGTCTATCTTGTAATCATCGGGGTTGATGCGGGGCTGCGCATGGAGCATCGACGCCGCCGCACAGATAGTCAGCAATGTATTGATTTTTCGCATTAGGTTTGGTATTGTTAAGTATTACTGTTGCAAAATTACACAATTAAGCCAATACCGCGCCTGCAATATTTGCTATTTCGCTTGTGGCACATGACACAATGACAACAACGGCGGCCACCCCAAAAAGAAGAAATGCGGCCTTGCGTGCGGACATAAAAAAAGGACTGAGAAAACCTCAGTCCTTAGTGGTGATTCCGGCGGGATTCAAACCCACAACCTTCTGATCCGTAGTCAGATGCTCTATTCAGTTGAGCTACGGAACCATTCCGTTCTTTGCTTCTTAAGTAGTAGGCTAACCTTGTTCCTTAATTTCGAGTGCAAAGGTACAGAGTTTTTCCTATACCGCCAAACATTTCCCCAATTATTTTTCAAAAAACTGCATTTTTCCTGTTTTCGGCCATATTTTACCCCATATTTGGCGATAATGACTGCCCGGGCCATGTCTGCCGAGCGCAACCTGGCTTCGCAACATAGGAACTGCACCCAGAGACCGGAAACGACAATCTGCGCCCTGGTGACCACGGCGAACATAAAAAAAAGAGCCGTATCCACTACAGATACGACTCTCTAAAAAGAAATATAGATAATTCGATTACTTAATCAGGTCAACCGAACGCTTGAGGAAGTCATTCAGACGCTGTCCCTTCAGCATGCCGTTCTGGAGCAATGCCAAGTCGATGAGCTGATGTACCACCTCATTGCCAGCAGCGTATTCGCCCAGAATCTGGGTCTTCTTGGCGCGCTGGTCGTTGATGGCCTTCTGCGTATTGGCCTTGTCGTCCTTCTCCTCCTGGCTGATTTCCTCGTCTTTCTTGCCACTCTGGCTCTGATTGATGGCAGCCAGACGAGCTTCCTGACCACGCAATTCGGCCTCAACCGGCTTCAGAGCATCTGCAGTAGCCTTGTCGGTCTCGTCAAGTACACGCTTGATGAGCGGATGGTCGCTGTTGAGTACTACCATATACGAATCAGGCATCTGCATATAGAAACTCATGCCAGGCTGATACTTGCTGGTCTCCTTCATACGACGCATATATTCATTCTGGGTGACGAGTACAGGCTGTCCATTCTCGCCCATAGGCTGGACCTCGACCATGAACTCGGCCTTGTCTATCTTGGGCATCTGGGTCTTGAAGACCTCTGACAGCTTGGCGCTCTCATCCTCGCCCAACTCGTTCTTCTTCTCGTCGTCCTTGGTGATAAGACGGTCGGCGATGTCGGCATCGACACGTGTGAAGCGGCTCTTCTCAAACTTCTGCTCCAACATGGAGATGGCAGGAGTATCGAGTTCACCATCCATCAACAGCACGCTGTAACCCTTGGCCTTGGCTGCCTCGATATATGAATACTGCTCGGTGGCATCGTTGGCGTAGAGATATACCAGATTGCCATCCTTGTCGGTCTGGTTGTCCTTGATGAGGGTCTTGTATTCCTCGAAGGTGAAGTACTTGCCGTCGGTGTCCTTCATCAGGGCAAAGTCCTTGGCGCGGTCATAGAAATCTTCCTGCGACAGCATGCCGTAGTTGATGAAGAGCTTCAGGTCGTCCCACTTCTCCTCGAAAGCCTTGCGGTCGGCCTTGAAGAGCGACTGCAGACGGTCTGCCACCTTCTTGGTGATGTAGGTAGAGATCTTCTTCACGTTGGCATCACTCTGTAGATAGCTTCGGCTTACGTTGAGGGGGATGTCGGGAGAGTCAATCACACCATGCAGGAGAGTGAGGAAGTCGGGCACGATGCCTTCGACCTGATCGGTCACAAACACCTGGTTGCAGTAGAGCTGTATCTTGTTGCGCTGGAGTTCTATATTGCTCTTGATGCGTGGGAAATAGAGAATACCCGTAAGATGGAAGGGGTAATCTACATTCAGATGAATCCAGAAGAGGGGCTCATCGTGCATGGGATAGAGCGTGCGATAGAACTTCTTGTAGTCCTCGTCCTTCAACTGACTTGGGGTAGCGGTCCAGAGAGGCTCCACGTCGTTGATGATATTGTCCTCGGCAGTCTCCACCTGCTTGCCGTCCTTCCACTCGGTCTTCTTGCCGAAGGCTACGGGCACAGCCAGGAACTTGCAGTACTTGTTGAGCAGCGACTCGATGCGGGCCTTCTCCAGGAATTCCTTGCAGTCATCGTCGATGTAGAGGATGATGTCAGAACCACGGCCTTCCTTCTCTGTTTCTTCCAGTGTATATGAAGGGCTGCCGTCGCAAGACCATTTCACGGCCTTGGCGTCATCCTTGTAGCTGCGGGTAACAATCTCTACTTTCTTGCTTACCATGAAAGCAGAGTAGAAACCCAAGCCGAAATGACCGATGATGGCATTGGCCTTGTCCTTGTACTTCTCCATGAAGTCGTTGACGCCAGAGAAGGCTATCTGATTGATATAGCGGTCAACCTCGTCGGCAGTCATACCGATACCGCGGTCGCTGATGGTGAGCGTACCCTTGTCCTTATCCAGGTTTACATGCACGGTGAGGTCACCCATCTCGCCCTTGAAATCACCCTGGGCAGCCAGGGTCTTCAGCTTCTGGGTAGCGTCTACCGCATTGGAAACCATTTCACGAAGGAAGATCTCGTGATCAGAATAGAGGAACTTCTTGATGACAGGGAATATGTTCTCTGTCGTTACTCCGATATTACCTTTTTGCATAGTTATATGTATTTTATAAAGTTTCGTTCACTTTAATCATTTGCAAAAAACGTGCCACAGCCATCTGGATGCTCCATAAAATCATATTGCCATGTTGCGCTTGCTCCTTATATATATAATAAGGTATAGGGATGCAGGAAAAGTGATGACTGCTGATTGCCCTACCCTACCAGCTACGAGTGATATGACTCAAAACACGCGCAACAATCGCCTTGATACCCACAAACCCAGCAATCATAAAGCCTAAATAGACAAAAATACGATGAAAACCATCACTTTTCCACTAATTTTCTTTCGTTTTCCAAAAAGATATAGTACCTTTGCACCCGCTGTCACGTGATGGCAGCAATAAAATTCAAACCTAATCATAATTTTACATTAAAAATGGCAACAAAGATCAGATTACAGCGCGGCGGTCGTAAAGGCTATGCTTTCTACAGCATCATTATCGCTGACGCAAGAGCACCACGTGATGGTAGATTTACTGAGAAGATTGGTACTTACAATCCTAACACCAATCCTGCAACTGTAGATTTGAATTTCGAGCGTGCACTCTACTGGGTAGAGGTTGGCGCACAGCCCACCGACACAGCTCGCAACATCCTCAAGGGCGAAGGCGTTTACCTGATGAAGCACCTCAAAGGTGGCGTAAAGAAGGGCGCATTCGACGAAGCTGCTATGCAGCAGAAGTTTGAGGCCTGGAAGCAGGGCAAGGACCAGAAGACCACTACTACTCGTGAGAACGTAGCAAAGGGTAAGAAGGAAGCTGCTGCCAAGGAGCTCGAGCAGGAGAAGAAGATTAACGAGGCTATCGCCAAGAAAGTAGCTGACAAGAAGGCTGCTGAGGCTGCTGCCAAGGCTGAGGCCGAGGCTGCTGCTCAGGCTGAAGCTACCGAAGAGGCTCCCGCTGAGGCTTAATTCTTCACCGGAAAAGAAATTGATATAGGCTGATTTCCGCAAGGAAGTCAGCCTATTATCGTTTGTATGCATCATAATGACGCTACCCCATCCTATCTCCATGATGATAATGACAGCTTTGCCGAGTTCCCGTACCATCGTGATGGATTGCCGAGTTGTGGCAGCCAACAAATGAAAATTGCTTCTATACAATGACAAGGCATCACCGTATAGAAGCAATATATGGGGACAAGTCTATCCCGTAGAGTTATTACATCACGCCGTCTTCACGGAGCTTGAGCTGCCAGTTCCATGCACTGCGCATGACGTCATCAAGAGGAGTATCGGCCTTCCAACCCAGCACCTCATTGGCGTGGGTACAGTCGCCCCAAATCTTCTCGATATCGCCTTCACGACGAGGACCATACTTCCAGTTGAGCTTCACGCCGGTGGCACGCTCAAAAGCCTCGACAATCTCGAGGGTAGAATTGCCCTTGCCTGTACCGATATTGAAATACTCGATAGGCTCGGTTTCCTTGTCAAGCACGCGCGCCATAGCAGCCACATGGGCCTTGGCCAGATCCACTACATAGATATAGTCGCGGATACAGGTACCGTCGGGAGTGTTATAGTCGTTGCCGAAGATGGTGAGCTGCTCGCGTACACCGATAGCGGTCTGAGTGACAAAGGGTATGAGGTTGTTGGGCACACCATTGGGCAGCTCGCCGATGAGAGCCGATGGGTGGGCACCGATAGGATTGAAGTAGCGCAGCACGATGCTCTTGATGGGAGCGCCACTGTTGATATCGTCGAGGATAATCTGCTCGTTCACCTCCTTGGTATTGCCATAAGGCGAGGTAGCCTTCTGGTGAGGAGCCTGCTCGGTAACAGGCAGATTCTCGGGCTTGGGCTGACCGTATACGGTGCATGAAGAAGAGAAGATGATGCCCTTGACATTATACTTAGGCATGAGTTCCAGCAGGTTGACCAGCGAGATGATATTGTTGTGATAATAGAGCAAAGGCTTCTGCACACTCTCACCCACTGCCTTGGAAGCGGCGAAATGGATGATACCCTCGATGTCAGGGTATTTCTCAAACACCTTCTCTGTAGCCTCCTTGTCACGGAGGTCAACCTTCTCAAAGGCAGGACGGATGCCTGTGATTTTCTCAATACCGTCGAGCACTTTCTCATTGGAGTTAGACAGATTGTCTACTACAACTACCTTGTAGCCTGCCTGCTGCAGTTCAACTGTGGTATGAGAGCCGATAAAGCCAGTACCACCTGTTACCAGAATTGTCTGTTTCATATTGTTTGATGTTATGATAAATAATCGTTATTCTACCGTTTATTCGAGCCCCAATGCGGCCTTCAGACCGCTATCCACGCCGCCGAAGCCCATAAATGCGAGACTCAGCAGGCCGGCTGCCACGAGCACGATACCCATACCACGCATGCCCTTGGGTATCTGCACCAGAGCCATCTGCTCTCTCATTCCGGCAAAGACGGTGAGCGCCAAGGCAAAGCCCAATGCGGTAGAGAAAGCATAGGCGATGCTCTCCGCCAGCGTATAGTCTTTCTGAATGACGAGGATGGCCACACCCAGCACCGCACAGTTGGTCGTAATGAGTGGCAGGAAGATGCCCAACGCCTGATAGAGGGCGGGCGAAACCTTACGCAGGATGATTTCAACCATCTGTACCAGTGCCGCGATGACCAGAATGAAGGCCAGCGTCTGCAGATACTGCAACCCGAGCGGCACAAGCAGTCCATACTGGATAAGATAGGTCACGATGGTGGCCAGCGTGAGCACAAAAGCCACTGCCATACCCATGCCCAGAGCGGTGTCTATCTTCTTGGAGACACCCAGGAACGGACAGATGCCCAAGAACTGGGAGAGAATGATGTTGTTGACGAATATCGCCGAGATGAATATCAGGATATATTCCATAGTCTATGCCTTTTTGAAATGGTTGAACACTGCGACAAGATAACCCAAGGTGATGAATGCACCCGGAGGAAGCACAAAGAGCAGGATGTTGGTAGTCTCGGGCAAGAGGGCACACCCGAAGAGCGACCCTGCGCCCAGAATTTCACGCACGGCACCGAGCAGAGTCAGTGCCAGGGCAAAGCCCAGACCGATACCCACGCCGTCGGCGATGCTCGCCAGCGGAGTGTTCTTGCAGGCGAAGGCTTCAGCACGGCCCAATATCACACAGTTGACCACAATCAGCGGGATATAGATGCCCAGACTCTTGTTGACATCGGGCAGATAAGCCTCGATAAACATCTGGAGAATGGTGACGAAGGTAGCGATGACCACTACAAAGACAGGTATGCGCACCTTGTCGGGGGTGATGTTCTTGATGCAGGAGATGACAAAGTTGGTACATATCAGCACTGCCATCGTGGCCAGACCCATCATCAGTCCGTTGGTAGCACTTGTGGTGGTAGCCAGTGTGGGACACATGCCCAAGAGCAATACGAATGTGGCATTCTCCTTGATGATGCCGTTTTTGATTATATTGAGTAGATTCATCGTTGTCTATCCTTTCTTTATTTTGGTTGCGCCGGTGTGGGCGTCGGCAGACTGCTGCATATAGGCGGCATACGCCTGGTTTACGGCTTTCAGGAAGGCTCTCGAGGTGATGGTCGAGGCGGTGATGGCGTCTACCTCACCTCCGTCCTTGCTCACGGCGAGTGGCTTCACGGCCTTCTTGCCGATGATGTTTCCCTTGCCGTCTTTCTGAAACCACGTGGCAGCCTTGGCGCCAAGTCCTGGCGTCTCAGCGTGCTGCAATATGGTATAACCGGTGATGGTGCCGTCATCGGCAAAACCCACCAGCACACGCAAGTCACCGCCAAATCCCATCGTCTGGCTCTCCACGGCAGCACCGCCGCCAGCCACACGATGCACTATCAGTTCCGTCGGTTTGCCGTTGACCGTCATACATACGGTGTCTGTCTTGCTCACCGTCACGTCGCTGTTTCCCATCACGGTGCGTATGCCCTCAGCCAGAGCCAGAGTCTTCTGCGCAGCCTTCGGACCCTCTGTGATGTGGTTGACCACTGCCAGCAGGCATCCTGTCACCAGTGCCACTCCCACCAGCACCACTATCATGTTGGTGAGTGTCGATTCCATTTTCTTCATCGGCTTACCTCCCCAAATCGTTTAGGTTTGACATAGAAGTTGATGAGGGGCGTAAAGGCATTCATGATGAGTATGGCAAACGACATACCCTCGGGATAGCTGCCCCAGTTGCGTATCACCACGGTGAGCACACCTATGCCCACGGCATAGATGACCTGCCCGCGATGGGTCATGGGCGAGGTGACATAGTCGGTAGCCATAAAGATGGCACCCAGCATCAGTCCGCCACTTAGCACCACTGCCATAGGATGGGCGTAGACCGGATTGGCCACATGCAACGCCCCGCTCAGCACGAAGACGGTGGCCAGAATGGTAATGGGGATATGCCAGGTAATGACGCGGCGCCAGAGCATCCATATCAGTCCGGCTATCAGCGCCAGGGCACACACCTCGCCTATGGTGCCTGCTCCATAGCCATTGGCCACATTGCCCAGCAACATGTCGACCGTGTCGGGCAAGCCCTGCAACACGCTTACGTCGCCAGTCTTGATGGCGGTCTTCATCAGGCTCAGCGGAGTGGCTCCAGTCACTGCATCGGTGTACGCCATCTGCTGTCCTGCCACTGGCCATGACGTCATGGCTGCCGGAAAGCTGACCAGGAGAAAACAGCGACCCACGATGGCTGGATTGAAGGGGTTGCAACCCAGTCCGCCAAAGGTCATCTTGCCGATGCCGATGGCTACCAGTGCGCCCACGATAATCATCCAGATGGGGAAGTTGCTGGGCAGGTTCATGCCCAGCAGCAGACCCGTGATGCAGGCCGACCCGTCGAGCAGCGTGGTGGGGCGGCGCAGCATATAGCGTGTTATCGCCCACTCAAAGAAGACACAGGCCGCCACGCTTACCGAACAGACTACCACCGAGCCCAGCCCGAAGTAATAGAACGACACCAGCAGGGCCGGCACCAGCGCTAACAGCACATTATACATATTGCGCTCTACGCTGTCGCCGCCGTGGGCGTGGGGCGAAAGGGATATTATCAATTTACTCATTATCTTATTTCTTCTGATTACGTGATTTGATATTGGCCATCACCCTACCCTTGCCGATTACGATGTTGTCGAGGATAGGCCGGTGTGACGGACAGGTAAACTGGCAGCTGCCGCAGGCTATGCACGATACTATCTGCTCCTGCTCGGCACGGTCGTACATATCGTTGGCAGAGAGCGTAGCGAGCAGATAGGGCTCGAGACCCATAGGGCATACCTCGACACACTTGCCGCAACGGATGCAGGGCTGCACCTTGCCGCGATGGGCGTCGCTGCCACTGAGCACGGTCACGGCATTGGTACCCTTGCATACGGGCACATCGAGCGAGGCTACAGCCTTACCCATCATGGGTCCGCCGGCCAGCACCTTGTTGTCGCCCTCGGGCAGACCGCCGCAGAGGTCCACCAGTTGGGCAAAGGGGGTACCCATGCGCACCAGATAGTTGGCCGACTTGCCCATAGCCAGACCCGACACCGTGGTATAGCGTTCGAAGAGAGGCTTGTGCTTCATCACTGCCTGATAGACGGCATAAGCCGTGGCCACGTTCTGCACGATGGCACCCACACTGACGGGGATGGCAGGCGGCGCCGGAACCTGTCGGTCGATGACGGCATCGACCAGCTGCTTCTCGCCACCCTGCGGGTACTTCATCTTCAGCGGCACAATCTTTATATCTTGCCTGTTGGCAGTCTTCTCTTGCAAGAGACGGATGGCGTCGGGCTTGTTTTCCTCGATACCTATATAGCCACGCTCTACGTGGGCAGCGCGCATCAGCAGGTCGAGACCCACCAGTATCTCGTCGGCATGCTCCAGCATGAGCCGATAGTCCGACGTGATGTAGGGTTCACACTCCACGCCGTTAAGTATCACGCACTCTGCCTTGGCAGTAGGCGGTGGACAGAGCTTGACATGACAGGGGAAGCCGGCACCACCCATACCCGTAATACCGCCCCACTTCACGCGGGCCACGATCTCTTCGGCAGTGAGTTCGGGGTGTTTGTCCAGGGTTTCGAGCGCCGCACTGCGGTCTATCGTTTCTTCCCACTCGTCGCCCTCTACCTTGATGATGATGGCGGGATGGCGGTAGCCCGTGGCGTCGACGACGCTGTCTATGCGGGTCACCGTACCCGATACCGATGAATAGATGGGTGCCGACACAAATCCGCCGGCCTCGGCGATGAGCGTACCCACCTTCACCTTGTCGCCCTTGGCTACCACAGCCTTAGCGGGTGCGCCGATATGCTGTGAGAGGGGGAATATGGCCTCTGTGGGCAGCGGCGCCTGGACGGTGGCCACGTCGGCAGTGATTTTGTGCTCTGCCGGGTGCACGCCACCTATCTTGAATGTATGCAGTTTCATGCTTCTGCCTCCTTCTTCTTTATGGGGAAATTGACTTTGACGATGGCACCGGTAGGACACTCAGCCACACACTTGGTACACATACGGCATTTGTTGTAGTCGATATACGACAGATTGTTCTCTACAGTGATGGCGCCAAAGGGACAGACCTTCTCGCACTTGCCACAGCCTATGCAGGCAGCCTGACACGACTTGCGGGCTATGGGTCCGCGGTCTTGGTTGACACAGCCCACATAGACGCGACGCCCCTTGGGGCCCTTCTTGCGCAGTTCGATGACGTGGCGAGGACAGGCCTTGGCACAACTGCCACAGCCGGTACACATCTGCTCATCGACTTCGGGCAGTCCGGTAGCTGGATTGATGACGATGCCACCAAACTGGCAGGCATCGGCACAGTCGCCACAGCCCAGACAGCCATAGCCACAACCGCTCTCGCCTGCTCCGGCAGCATTGACAGCCGCACAGGTGTGCAGACCTTCATAGACAGCCACCTTGCCACGCTTGTCGCAACTGCCGTTGCAGCGCACCACCGCCACCATAGGTTCGGCAGCCTGGGCAGCCATGCCCAACACATCGGCAATCTTGCCCATAGCCTCGTCGCCACCTACAGGACAGCGCAGTCCGTCCAGACTTCCCTTGTCGGCGCCTTTGACCAGCGCTTCTGCCAAGGCTGCACATCCAGCAAAGCCACAACCGCCACAGTTGGCACCGGGCAGACACTCCTGCACGTCCTTGACGCGAGGGTCTTCCTTGACGGCAAACCTGCGCGACACGATGTACACCACCACTGCTGCCAGCAAACCCCCCCCGCCGAGGGTCAGCACCGCCACTACAATATAGTTCATTTCATTCATAGTCTCTCAATAATGCTTATTTGGATACGTCTGCCCACAATATTACGGCAGAGGTATAGTAATATATAATAAGGTATAAGAACCAGCAGACTGTACAGCGCCGCCGCCATTTCGCTGGTTCCGGCCATGGCTCTACAGACGCCAAATACCGTCATCATCAAGAGCAGCGGCATTGCAAATCCCAATGCCAGAGCCACCTTGACCGATGACGAAGAGGTGACAACTCTCACCCTGTCGCCCACGCTGCAGGCTACGCATCTATCTACAGGTACGCTGATGAGCGTCTCCCTGCACTCCGAGGCGTTGCAGTGACCCGACAGACCGCATCCGGCACAAGCCGACGACCGTACTACCCGTACGCTGACGCTTGTCGGGGTTATCTGTTCTACGATGCCTTCCTTACTGACGGCATTGACAGACTTAGGGGATGAACTTGCTGATGTTGTCAAACCAATCCTAAACACAAAGGCAATAGACTCATTGCCCATATATTAATAATGTGTGCAAAATTAACTATTTTTTCTGACTTAGCCACACACTTTGGCCATTAAATGAGCGTTAAACTTTGATTAAACGATGACCTTCCCACGCCTGTTCATTCCATTTTTGCATACAATGATAAAAAACTTAGGTTTTTTCTTTGTGTTTTATCCCACATCCATTATCTTTGCATATAGATAAACACCATGGAGCCGGCCTGCCGGTACCCTGGAAAACTAATAATACAAAGCCTACGGCATGAAAGCGACAGAACAAACGGTGCAACAGATAGAGCGCGCCATCCGAAAAACAGCACAGAAGTTTCCCACTGACAGCGAGAACTCGGTGATTACAGACATACACATCAAGGTATCGCCTGAGAGCGGCGAGATGGTCTCGTTCGACGACGATGACATGGAGCTCAACCGCTGCGTGGTAGAACAGTGGATAGACTGCAACGACGACGATTTCTACACCCATGTCACCACCCTGCTCACCAACACGCTGAAGCGCATGAGCGACACCATCGACCAGATGGGCATCATGAAGCCTTTCAGTTTTGTGCTGGAAGACGACGACCGCAACACCGTAGCCGACCTGTATCTCGCCGACGACGATACCGTTATCATTGGCGACGACCTGATGAAGGACCTCGACTCAGACCTCGACTCCTTCTTCGACAATCTGATGAAGGAATAGACCGGAGCATTATCCGCCCTCAAGATACCAGCCCCCACAGTGCCAGTCATGGCGTTGTGGGGGCTGTCGGTTGCTGACCGCCCATTGGAGGCCGAAGGGGAAACCGCCGTGATGCGGTTTATCTGCGTTGCAGGGCGCGAAATGGCAAATGCGGGGCGCGAAACGAGTATGGCAAAGCACGATTTCAGCATTTCAGGGTTTGAAACCATCGCCAACGCGGTCGCCGCAGAGAATTGCCGGCACGGTATACACTTTATGCCGTGTGCCAGGGCGACGGGGAGAGACTAACGGCGAGTCTGGCTGACTGCGGAAGACCAAGTGCTGACTGCGGAAGACCAAGCGCTGTACAGCGCCAGCGTGCAGCCCAATGCGGCAGCCACGACATCGGGCACAAAGATTTTGGCGTTTTGTTGTCCGTTCTCATAAATTATTTATAATTTCGCCTTTCAATTGACAATAGCACATAGAGATGAAGAAAACCATAAGATATATAGGTGGCATCGTGACGGCGGCAGCACTTGCAGCGGCAGCGGCATGGTGGCTGAGCCTGCCCGCCCCCGAAGACCAGCACCGCTGCATGGCGATGATAGAGCAGCAACGCTGCGCACAGCTGTCTGTAGGCACGCTGTCTATGCCACTCATCAGCAACATCGACGACCGCGACACCACGCGACCCTACCGCAACTTCGACACATGGACTCCTGCCTATACCGATACCATCTACACCCCGGCGGTGTGGGTAAACCGTTGGGCGCTGCTCCCCTCCTGTCACGGCAGTCTTGCCACTCCCATTGCCCGCCCCATCTATGGCGGCGACAGCACAGCCACAGCCCTTCACCTGCGCCGCGAGCTGGCGCTCTACGAAGATATGCTCCACTACTATCGGGGCGACGAAGAGAGCGGCTATACCCTGAAGAGAAACATCGACGAGCAGCGCCGCGAGACAGCCAATCTGAAATACTATCTGCGGGTACACGGCGTGCAGGACGAAGGCTATCACGACATTACACGCTATTACCGCCGCCAGGACCGACAACTGCAAAGGCTGCTGTCGCTGCAGCGCGACACTAAGCGCCAGACGGCCATCATCACTCAGCGCATATCCATCCTCCGCAAAGCACTCGCCAACCTCTCAGGTGCCAAGTTTACCACCCAAGCCCGATACGAAGCCATTGTACAAGAGGGAAAACAACGGCAGCGCTACCCGCTGCACGCTGTGGCAGAGCGCAGCAGGCAAGGCTATCTGCTGCTGCAACGTACAGACAGCATAACCCCCGACAGCGCAAGGGCCGTGAGCATGGTGGCATGGCCGAGGATGCTGGACGAAGAGGCACTGGTCACCACCTATCGCGACCTTTACGCCCGCCACGTCATACGCGACAACAGGCTCAACATCAGCCGCAGACTGGGTATCACCCCCATCGGTCCCCTACCTGCCGGCTATACCGGCTACTGGCTCAGCCGCCAGGACAATGGCTCGGTCACTGCCGGATATAGGGTCAAGGGTCGCCGCCAGGGCGAGGGCCTCATCTTCTGCCCCGACAGTGTGGAGCTATGGGGACGCTTCAATGCCGACACCCTCTGCTACGGCATCAGCCGCCACCGCACCGACTGGTACAGAGGCGACATGGACCGCCGTGGGCGCCCCCACGGTCACGGCACTCTCTGCTATGACGGCTGTCGCACATACTGCGGCAGCTGGAAAGCCGGACACAGAGAAGGTTTCGGCTATCAGACGGGGCTCAACACGGCACTGCAAGCAGGTGAATGGGAATCCGGAAACTATCGCGGCGAGCGCCTCACCTATACCTCTGACCGCATCTATGGCATAGACATCTCGCGATTTCAACACGAGAAAGGCAAGAAGAAATTCGGCATCGACTGGCAGCGGCTGCGCATCAGCCATCTCGGCACGTCGAGCCGCAAGCGCATCAACGGGCATGTGGACTACCCCATCTCCTTCATGTACATCAAAGCCACTGAGGGCATCTCCATACGCAACCGCTACTACGCAGCCGACTATCGCCAGGCACGAAGCCACAATATACACGTGGGCAGTTACCACTTCTTCTCGACCACCACTCCGGGAGCAGCACAGGCACGCCACTTTCTGCGCCACGCCCGTCTGTCAAAGGGCGACCTGCCTCCGGTGCTCGACATAGAACCCTCGACGGCACAAATCAAACGCATGGGCGGCCCCGAAGCCCTCTGGCGCGAGGTGAGAGCATGGCTCAGGGTGGTAAGACTGCGCTCGGGCGTGGCACCGGTGCTCTACATCAGCCAGATGTTTGTCAACACCTATCTGCCCTACGCCCCCGACGTGCGCAGCAACCATCCGGTGTGGATAGCACGCTATGGCGAATACAAGCCCGATGTGCGCCTGGCCTACTGGCAGCTGTGTGCCGACGGCCGCGTCAATGGTATCAGGGGCGAGGTAGACATCAATGTGTTCAACGGCTATAAAGACGAGTTCAGACTCTTTCTGGAGCAAAACTGCATACGCTGAAAAAAAATCGGCATCGGTGCAACTTTTCCTGCCGATGGTTCGTCCAATAATCAGAAACCAATAAAACAATGACAAATATGAAACGAATAATCATTATGGCACTGGTGGCGCTGATGACTTGCACCGCCATGCAGGCAGCAGGAAAGCACGTTGACGCAACTGAAGGCAACACCGTATCGCAGCGTAGAGTACCCAACTTCACAAGAATAGAATCTGTAGGAAGTATAGACATCGTATACACCCAGGGCAACAGACCGAGCGTCAAGGTCGTGGGAAAAGCCAAAGAGGTAGACCGCGTCACGACCTACGTGAGGGGCAACATACTCAGAGTAGGCTACAACAGCGGATCGCGTATGTTCAGCTTCGACTCAGGAGATGATGTCAAGGTATATGTAACCTCGCCCGACCTGGTAGGCGTAACGCTTAGGGGCAGCGGCGACTTCGAGTCCAAGGGCAAGATAGACAGCGACAACCTGACGGTAGAAATCGTAGGCTCGGGCGATGCCGACATGAAATACGTAATATGCGACAACTTTACCGTCAATCTGCGCGGTTCGGGCGATGTGGAAGTCGACTATCTGCGCTGTGCCACATCGAACATCTGGCTGCGCGGCTCGGGCGATATCGAAATCAAGCAGGACAGGGTCAAGAATACCAACATCATGCTCTATGGTTCGGGCAGCATCGAGGTCAAGGCGCAACGCTGCGGAGTAATCAACGCCTATACATACGGTTCGGGCGACATCACGCTGAAAGGTTCGGCACGCCACCTCAACAGGAGAGCCAACGGCTCGGGCAGCATCGATGCCTCACAACTGATGGAAACGCGATAAGAATGTATCATCATAACCCAAAAGACCATCTTCACCACTGCGGAGAAGATGGTCTTTTGGTTTGTAGCGGGTCAGCGCCTTATCCACGACATGTAGCGGTCGGTCCAGCGGCGCCCTCGGGCTGTATGGGCAAGTACCCACTCGGTAAGCGCCACACCCACAAGCGCCGTGACGATGCCCAGCAAGACATCGATGATGTAATGGTGGCAGGTGTAGACAGCCGTAAACCAGATGCCGATGCAGATAAAGGCGAAGAGCGCGACAAGCCAACGGCGGCTGCGACCCAGGACGGCATAGACAGTGGCTACCAGCATGTAGGCGGCATGCAGCGAAGGCACCGCGGCAAAGACATTGGCATTCTGGCCATACAGGGCATGGAAGACGGGCAGCCGGGTGAGGGCATCAAAGCGCGCGAGACCCGCCATATTGCCCGGCGTATGCAGAACGGGGGTAAATCCATAGTCAAGAGCATACCATGGCGGGGCGGCGGGATGGATGTAATAGACGCAAAAGCCTATCAGATTGACCACAAGGAAGGCAATGGAGAAGCGGAGATAGACCGAATATCTGCCACGGAAATAGAGACACAGCGCAAAGGCCAAGGGCACAGGCACCCAGCACAGATAGAAGAGCCCTGCCATGACATCGGCCACGACATGATGGTGCTGGGCAAACCAGGCGCCGGGAATAACCGTCTCGCCGGAGGACAGGGCAATGCCAAACCATCTGAGCTCGGTATCATAGAGCTGGCGCACGTCGATGTCGTTGACCATATAGTTGGGATAGAGGCGCATGGCATCGTAGGAGCAGGCGAAGATGACCCAAGGCATCAGCGCCAGCGCCACACGGCGGGTGGGTCTGAGGGCAACGAGCGCCACATAGACCACAAGAATATAGATGCTGAACATAGGGGGTTACTGCTTCTTGCCGGCGTTCAACACTTTGTAGCAATGGGCTATGCGCCAGCAGGCAGTAAGATTGGCAAGGACGGCGATGACCAGCATACCGCCAGCCAGCCACCACAGATTGCCGGTCGCTCCGCTCGCGATAGCCGCCAAGGCGGTGATGACCACACGCTCGGGACGCTGGAGGAGTCCTACCTTGCACTCGATGCCCAACCCCTCGGCTCGGGCTCGCACATAACTGACCATCACCGAACCCAGGATGGCTGCATAGGTGGCGATGCCCATCCAGAACCAGTCGCAGTAAAGGAATACGACCGAGACGCCGAAGAGCGAAACCATCTCGCTATAGCGGTCGAGGGTAGAGTCCCACAGGGCGCCGAAGACCGAAGACTTGCCGCTGACGCGGGCCAACCGCCCGTCCATCATGTCGAAGAGTCCGGCAAAGAGTATCGTGGCACCACCCCATCCTACCATCTCCATGGCCTGGGCGGTATCGCCGCTGCGGACCATGAGGGCTGCGACAACAAAGAGTGAGGTGGCAGCAAGATTGCCCACAAATCCTATGGTGGTCACCATATTGGGGGTAATGCCCACCTTGACCATAACCTGGATAATGGGATTGATGATGACGTAGATTACGCGTTGAAGAAAATCTCTGTAATTCATATTTCTATTGATTATTATCCATATTGTCATGACGGCACGCGAAGACATAGCAACGCTGCATCTGATAGTTCCACAAGACTGCCACCAAGCAGGCCACAACCACCTTGGACACGATGAAATTGCAACCGGCGAGCTCGGTGACGAGATAGGTAAGCCCCGTATTGAGCCCGATGCTGCCCGCCCATACCACTATATAGCGCAGAGCAAGCCTCATCTTGCCCAGACGCTGTGCGGAGAAGACCCATCGATAGTTGACCATGCAGTTGACCACACCTCCCGTGACGGCTCCGATAAAGGTGGCGCAGACATACCATAACCCCAGAAGTTCAGCAAGTATCAGCGTGACGGCGAAGTCGGCTGCCGAAGCCACAACCGCCGAAGCCTCTGCCTTGCAGAAAGTCACGAGCTGTGTCTTCATATCATCCATATCACCAGTAACAGGATGAGAAGAGAATAGATGCCAGCCAGAATATCGTCGGCCATAACCCAGAAAGCGCCACGGCAACGGTCAAGGGCACGGATGCCCAATGGTTTGACGATATCAAAAAACCGGAAAAGGACAAACGCCAGCGCCGCAAAGAGCCAGTGGCCCGCGGGGCACACGATGAGCGGAATCCAGACTCCAACCATCTCGTCGACAACCACACGGGAGGGGTCGTCGCCCCAGAACGGCTGCAACTTGTGGGTAGCCCATGTGCCCAAGCTGGTGAAGACCACAGCGGCAGCAAGCGTGACCCACGCCAGAGAGACAGCGTCGAGCCAGAACGATGCCCCCATCCACAGCAAGGTGGCAACGAGGGCTCCCATGGTGCCAGGGCCCCACGGCCAGAAGCCACAGCCAAAGCCCGTGGCTATCAAGGTAGGAACAAAGGGTATATGCCTAATCATGAGTGCAAAAGTACTGATTATAAAAATAATGTAAAAGCTATTTAACGAAAAAAACATAAAAAGACAAAAAAGTTTTCTCGCATCCCAACAATATGCTTACCTTTGTATTTCGAACAACGTAAAAGAAATGGATGACAACAACATACTCTTAATTCGCAGGACTACCCTCGTGCTATTGCTGGTGATGCTAAAACTCACCATGATGGCACAGGCGATGCTCACGGGGCGGATAGTGGACGCTGACGATGGCGGCCCGATACCCTACGCCAGTGCCTCATACAAGGGACAGCACAAGGCGGTGTCGAGCGATGCCGATGGCAAGTTCAGCATCGAACGCCACGAGGGCTGGACACTGACATTCAGTTCGGTAGGCTACACTCCTGTCTCCATCACCGTCAACGCCGCCACCAAGGAGTTGACCATCAAGCTGAAATCGGAGTCGCGCAAGATAGACGAAATAGTGGTCAAGGCACGCAGAGGCAAATACCGCCGCAAGGACAACCCTGCCGTGGAGCTCATGCGTCGTGTCATCGCAGCCAAGAAGCGCACCCATCTCGATAACCACCCCTACTACCAGTTCAACAAATACCAGAAGATAACCTTCGGTCTCAACGACATCAGCGACAGCGACCTGGAGCAGGGGCTCTTCAAACGCTCGCCGTGGCTGGTGGACTTTGTGGAGACCAGTCCCTATAACCACAAGCGCATCCTGCCCATCTCGGTCGACGAGACGGTGACGCAGCATGTGTATCGCAAAGACCCCAAGTCGGCAAAGACCATCATCAAGGGCCAACGTAGTGATGGCATCAACAACGTATTGCAGACGGGCGAAATACTTAATACTATGCTCAAAGACGTGTTTACCGACATAGACCTCTATGACAACCACATCCGTCTGCTGCAACACCCCTTCACCTCGCCTATCGGTGAGACAGCCATCTCCTTCTACCGCTATTATATAGAGGACACAGTGTATGTGGACCGCGACCTGTGCTATCACCTGCAATTCATCCCCAACAACCAGCAGGACTTCGGCTTCAGGGGCGACCTGTATATCCTCGCCGACTCGACACTGCATGTCAAGAAGTGTAACATGACTATCCCCAAGAAGAGTGACGTCAACTTCATCGACGACATCAAGATAATACAGGAATATACCCGTCTGCCCAATGGAGACTGGGCGCTGACGACCGATGACATGGTGGCAGAGCTGAGCATCATAGCCAAGGCAGCCAAGGTGGTATGCATACGCACGACGAGGCTGAGTGACTATGCTTTCGACGAACTGCCCAACAAGATATTCAAGGGCCGTGCCAACACGCGGCATGAAGCCGACGCCATGATTAGGGACGACGCTTTCTGGAACCAGTACCGTGCTGTGGAACTGACCAAATGTGAGTCGTCGATGGATGCATTTATCCACCGTATGGAGCAATCGCGCAACTACAAGTGGGTATTGTTTACCTTGAAAGCCTTCATGGAGAACTACATCGAGACCGGCAGCAAGAAGAACAGCAAGTTTGATTTCGGCCCAGTCAATACCATTGTGTCGAGCAACTTCGTCGACGGCCTTCGTTTCCGTGTCAGCGGCCGCACGACAGCCAAGCTCAATCCGCACCTGTTCTGGAAAGGATACTACGCCTATGGCTCGCGCTCGAACAGGCATTACTATTCTTCGGAACTTACCTACTCGCTCAACAGCAAGAAGAATGTTCCGTTTGAATTTCCCCAGCGTAACATCATCTTTGAAACTACGCGCGACGTGATGTCTCCCGCCGACAAATACCTCCTGCACAACAAGGACAACATGTTCATGGCGTTTCGTGTACAGAAAGTGGAGCAGATGTACTTCTACAACCGTCAGCGTCTGGCTTTCGACTACGAGACCGACTGGGGTCTGAAGATGAGCGCGCAGATAAAGGCGGAGAGCAACAGCCCTACGGGCAATCTTAGCTTTATCAATAATGTCGACGGTAGCAATGTATCGCAAATCCGCACCACTGAGGTGAAAGCCGGACTGAAATACTGCCCCGGCCAGACATACATCAACACCAAGCAACAGCGTCTGCCGGTCAACTTCGACGCTCCCGAATTCGGCATCAGTCATACCGCAGGTTTCAAACACATGCTGGGTGGCCAATACAAGCTCAACCTTACCGAAGCCAGTATCTACAAACGGTTCTGGATGGGCAGTTGGGGATATATAGACAACCGCCTCAACGTGGGGGCACAATGGAGCAAGGTGCCATTCCCACTGCTGATTATGCCACCGGTCAATGTATCGTACTTTGAGCATGAGAACACGTTCTCGATGATGCGCAATATGGAGTTTCTCAATGACCGCTACGCCTACTGGTCTATCAGTTGGGACCTCAACGGCAAGGTGCTCAACCGTATTCCGCTCATCCGCCATCTCAAGTGGCGCGAGTACATCAGCTTCAAGGGCATGTTTGGCAAACTCACTGACAAAAACAACCCTATGGTTAACTCGGCCGACCCTCTGCTGTTCAGATTTCCTGCTGAAAGCCACGTCATGGACAGCCACACGCCCTATATGGAAGTGGTGGCTGGCGTACACAATATCTTCAAGTTCTTCGGTGTCGACTACGTAAGAAGAATCAATTACAACAACAATCCCGACATCAAGAAGAATGGTATAAGATTCAGTTTCTCCATGTCGTTCTAAACACAAAGACCATCATGCAGATATTGATAGCAGACAGACAGGGCATCACAAGGGCAGGGCTCATGTTCCTCTGTCATGAAGCGGGATATGAATACCGCTACACCGATGACAAAACCGAACTGATAGAGGCTCTGTGTGCCGACGGTGACGCCATCGTGATACTCGACTACACCCTGTTTGACATCGGCGACGCTGCCGAACTGCATATTCTCAACCAGCGCTTCCCGCAGGCGTCGTGGGTACTGTTCAGCGAAGACCTGAGCGTAGACTTTGTCCGCATGACTGCCGCCGGAAACAACCGCTTCAGCGTGCTGCTCAAGGAGTCGCCCCTGGAAGAAATCCGAGAAGGACTGGCAGAGGTGGCAAAAGGCAGGAGGTATATATGCAGGAGAATGACAGAGATGCTGCTCACACCGACGCAGACCACACAGGAGGAAAACAGGCTCACGCCCACAGAGACAGAGATACTGCGCGACATCGCCTTGGGGCTCACCACACGCGAAATAGCCGAGAAGCGCTACTCCAGCTTCCACACTGTCAACACCCACCGCAAGAACATATTCCGCAAGATAGGCGTCAACAATGTCCACGAAGCCACACGCTATGCGCTGAGAGCCGGACTGGTGGACAGCGCTGAATACTATATATAAAACACAAAAGGACAAGCTCTCGGGGCTTGTCCTTTTGCTTTTGTCATTTGCCGACAGTGATGCGCACATGCTCGAAACCCATAGCATGAAGCAGTTTGTCCATCTGGGCTTCGGCTTGTTGGCTGGCTTTGTTCAGGTTATCCCTGTTGACAACGCGCTGACGCATGATACGACTGGCTTTGAGGTAGAGGCGCTTGCGGTCGGCAGCTGTCCAGGTGCCAGTCTCATAGAAGGTCTGGGTGCGGGCCTCATCGATAAACTCATTGCCCAGCAGGCGGACGGGAGGCAGGTCGGCACAGACTGTATCGCCCTCAAGCCTAATCCATCCCTTACGGGCCTGACGCAAATCGATACCCATACGGAGGGTACCATAATAGATGCGTATCAGTTCGGAATCGCCAAAGAATCCATGTGAGACCGTATCGACAATCTCTTCATCGCTGACGGCGAGGAACTCCCATTCGCCGATGCTCTCAATAGACTTTATCTGCGTAGGCGTGAGCGTCACCCGCTCCACGCGCTCTGTGGTGACCACATTGCTTTCGCCTGGGCCATAGACCATCCAAAGCAGCATCAGGGCGATGCCCCCCACCACAAAGAAGGCTATCCAGGCATTGACGGGAATGGCGCCGAGGATGCGGCGCGCCAATGATTTCTTCTTATTGTCTTGCTTTACCATGTTCGGAGGTTTGACGGGTAAGACGTTTGATAAGGTCGGCAGGACCGAAGTCTTGTCTGAACGTAATGGTGATATGGTCGCGCTGGAAGCCCATCTGCTCTATCATCGGTATGAGCAGGGCGGCAGCATTGGCGCGGGCAGACTCGATGATGCCCATTTGGGGTATGCTGCTGATAATGGACTGGCGGCCGCGACGCTCAATGGCGCTGAGCTCGGCGTCGGTGTAATGGGTGCGCAAGAGGGGCACGCGCTCCTTGGCATTGTCGTGGTCTATGCGGGTCGAGGTCATCACCACCTGAGGGTCGGGCAAGACTATCTCAATCCTATCTCCACTGCGGGTGATATTGGAAGCCGAGAAGTCGGCAAAGTCTATATAGCCCTTGATGGTGGCATCGATGGGAATAGCCACCGAGCGCTTGCCAGTGGGCAGAGTCACGCTGAAGGGACGGCCAAGCAACCTGCCACTCACCGCCTGTTCGTCGTCTTGGGTTATTATCTTGCGCACCTTATACTCAGTGGTATATAGGCGCGAACACTGCTGTATCTGCATCACCATCATGGGGATGGAGTCGATGGGCTCAGCCGCTTCGGCCACCGGCTGTGTAGCTCTGTTATCGCAGCCCACAAGGGCAGTCGCGACACACAGGGCGAGAATATATCTTATGACTGTCATCATCTTAACTATCTATATCGATGCAAAGGTAGTGCATTCACGGGGGACGACCAAGAAAACCGACAAAAAAATGGAGAGCGTGCTCCCACCGTCAGTGGGCAACACGCTCTCCATATCTATTATTATAGCGTATGTGGCTACTCCATAAACTTCTTGGCTGCACGCAACTGGTGACGCAGGTTGCTCAACAGCTGCTGACTCTCTTGCAGCAGATTGAGATAGAGCATACCTACCTGCAGCTGGCCGTTGTCCTCGATACCCTGCAGACGGTCTATCTGGCGATGACGATACTGCGAGAGTTCGTCCTTGAGCTGGTCGGCAGCGGCAAGGGTATCACGATAGCGGTCGAAACGGCCTGTGGAAATCTGGGTCTCGGTGTCGCGCATCAGTTCGACGATTCTAATCTTAATCATCTGATACTCGGTGCAGACATACATAGGAACAGGGGTGAAGTTGTTATCCACGTGCTCCTTGATTGGCTCGAGCATACGCTGCATGCAATAGATGAGCTGCTGGCTGGCATTGACACCCACGTGGAACCAGGTGTTACGCTCCATAGCCATCTCAATGGGCACACGCTGCAGCGCCACGAGCTGCTGCTTGCGCACGTTGCGCAGTTCCTGCTTGGCGCGACGCAGATGGCGCATCACCTTGCGCAGGGGCGAAGGACGGTTGCTCTCAAATCCATCAATGAGCATCTCATAGTCATCGAGCAGTCTGGCGGTAATGGCGCTCTGGGTGTGGCGCACATACTTCTTGAGCAAATCCCAAACTATCTCGGGCTCCTGGGCACGCATCATCAGACGGAAGAGGTCTTTGCCGTCGGCGTCGCACTCGCCACGTTTCTTGCTTTTGCCAGAGAAGAAGAGGATATAGACCACCAGGGCGATGAAACCTATCTGCACAGCCAAGCCTCCATAGTACATTGCGGCGCAAACCACGGCGGCTGCGATGAAGGCGGCACCGGCTGTGATAAACCATCCACCGATGACCGACAGCACGCCGGTGATGCGGAACACGGCACTCTCGCGACTCCAGGCCCGGTCGGCAAGTGATGAACCCATGGCCACCATGAAGGTGACATAGGTGGTACTGAGCGGGAGGGCGTAGTTGGTACCGATGGTGATAAGCATTGACGCCAGCACCAGGTTGACGGCTGCACGCACCACATCAAAGGCAGCTGCATCGTTGGACTTGACCGATACGGGGGCAAAACGACGGTTTATCCACTGGTTGATTTTATTGACAACCGGGATGTGCTGAACCACAGCACCCACGCTGTCGCTCACACTCTGCACGGTGCGCACGATGGCGCGGGCGGCACGTGACGAGCCGAACATCTCGTCGCCCTCGTCCTGACGGGCCAGGTCTACCGAGGTCTGTATCACGCGCTTGGCCTTCTTCGAGGTAGCCATAGCCGTAATCATCACCAGACCGGCTATGAGCAGGAAGACCACGGGAGTCTTGGCAGGCTGCATGAGCGAGGTCATCATGTACTGGGTGGGGGCCACGCCCGTAGAGAGACCATTGTTATAATAGTCGAGATAACTGTCGAGTCCAGCCAGAGGCACACCGATGAAGTTGACCAGGTCGTTGCCGGCAAATGCCATAGCCAGGGCAAAGGTACCCATGAGCACCACGATGCGGAAGACATTGACACGCAGCAGATGGAGCACGCCCATCAGCACCGTGGAGACTCCGCCGATGCTGAGCAGCAGCATGGGGATGTGCATGCCAATCCAGGTTCTCACGCTCTCAGAGATATAGGGCGAGCCACCCATTCCCTTGAGGAAGATGAAGTAAGCCAGAGCGGTGAAGGCGATGCCGCCAAAGAGCGCCACAGCCACCAGGCCGCCACCGGTCTGACGGAAGGTGAACACCAAGCGAGCTATCCACTGCACAGCCACACCGAAGACGAAGGCTACAGCCACCGACACGAAGATGGCAAGGATAACGCTCAGCGCCTTGTCTGTATTGAGTAGGTCATTGATTTGCAGACTGCCGTCGCCCATCATCTTGACAGCGGCGAGGATGGCAGCGGCTCCCAAGAGCTCGAATACCAGCGACACGGTGGTAGAGGTGGGCATGCCGAGCGAGTTGAACACGTCGAGCACTATCACATCGGTCACCATCACCGCCAGAAAGACCACCATCACCTCGCTCATGGCATAGTGGTTGGGCATCATGATGCCATGGCGTGCCACATCCATCATGCCCGACGACATCACGGCGCCTAATATGACACCGGCAGATGCCACAAAGAGAATGGTGCGAAAGGCGGCAACGCGCGCACCTACCGCAGACTGCAGAAAGTTGACTGCATCATTGCTTACGCCGACATAGAGGTCGAACAGCGCCAAGCAGAGCAGAAACACTACAATGAGAAAATAAATTGCACTCATATTTCTTGTTTTTGTTTTACTGCCGCAAAGGTAGGCAACAGTTATTACAATCGTGTTAAGGCACTATGACAATGGAGTGAAATGTAAAGAGACCGCGGCCAGGCTGTCTGCGAAGGCTAATCATGCCGATTGCGTGGGGCCCATGCTATATATAAATATGTTTTTTGGGTTATTGGCATACATTTTTGGCGCAAAGGGCTCATAATCCAGCTTTTTTGGCTACTTTTGCACCATAATAATCACAACCCGGACAATGGCTATTGTAATAGGTATAGATGTGGGCATAAGTACCACCAAGATAGTGGGAATTAACGACGAAGGCCAAGTGGTAGCGCCCAAGCGCATCAAGGCCACCGACCCGGTGGCTTCGCTCTACGGCGCCTTCGGCAAGTATCTCTATGACAACAAAATCAGTCTGAGCGACGTGGAACAGGTCATGATTACTGGCGTAGGCGCAGCTTACATCGACTCGCCCATCTATGGTCTGCCCACAGCCAAGGCCGACGAGTTTATCTCCGACGGACTGGGCGCCAGCTACGAGACCGACATCGACCGGATGATAGTGGTATCGATGGGCACCGGTACGTCGCTCGTGCAGTGTATCGGCGACGACATCCGCCATATCGGAGGTATCGGTGTGGGCGGAGGCACCCTGATGGGACTCTCGCGCATCATGCTCCAGACCGACGACATACACACCATCAACAAGCTGGCAAACGAGGGCGACCTGAAGAATATAGATGTGCAGATAGGCGACATCAGCCCCAACCCACTGCCCGGACTGCCCAAAGACGCGACCGCAAGCCTCTTCGGCAATGCCAAGAGCAACGCCACGCGGGAAGACATCGCGCTGGGCATCATCACCACCGTGCTGCAGACCATCGGTTCGACCACCATACTCTCGTCGCTTGGCAGCGGCATCAAGGAGTATGTGCTCATAGGCAACCTCACGCTACTGCCTCAGTGCAAGACGGTGTTCCCCTCGATGGAGAAGCTGTTTGGCGTGCGGTTCATCATCCCCGAGTACAGCGAGTTCTGCACAGCTATCGGTGCCGCGCTGGTCTACGTGAAGGGAAAGAAAGGCAAGGAGTAAACTTATAAACCATATAATAACAATGAAGAAAAACTTTTTGATTGTCATGTGCCTCATGATGGCCCTCATGGCCTCGGCACAAGACCTGGTAGTGTGCAGCTACAACATCCGCAACGCCAACCGCGGTGATGCCAAGAACGGCAACGGCTGGGAGAAGCGCTCAGTGTATATGTGTCAGCAGATACAGTTTGAAGACCCAGGCGTATTCGGTTGCCAGGAAGTTAAGAAAGAGCAGATAGACGATATGCTGCGTCTCATGCCCGAGTATGCCTACGTAGGCGTAGGCCGCGAGGACGGCAAGGAGGGCGGCGAATATTCGCCCGTATTCTACAAGAAGGACCGCTACAAGCTGCTGGACAGCGGCACGTTCTGGCTGGCCGAAGACCCCACCAAGGCAGAGCTGGGATGGGACGCCGCCTGCAAGCGCGTGTGCTCATGGGGCTACTTCAAGGACCTCAAGACCAAGCATACCTTCTATTTCTTCAACACCCACATGGACCACATCGGTGTGACAGCACGCCGAGAGGGCGCCAAGCTCATCGTGAGCAAGATGCGCGAGCTGATGAAGAAGAACGACCCCGTTATCCTTACCGGCGACTTCAACGTCGACCAGCGCAGCGAGCCCTTCCAGGTATTCATCAACTCCGGATTCCTCAACGACTGCTACGAGGTGAGCAAGTATCGCTTTGCCACCAACGGCACATTCAACGACTTCAACCCGCTCAACTGCAGCAACAGCCGTATCGACCACATCTTTGTAAGCAAGAGCTTCAAGGTGGACCGCTACGCCATCCGCACCGACGGTTACTGGGACAATGTGGAGATGTATGAAGCCAAACCATCACCCAACGCTCCTATGGATGTAAAACTCAAAGAGGGTGTACGCCGCAATCCTTCTGACCACTATCCCGTGGTAGTAAAGATGCGCTTCTAACATACACGCCATTTATAGAAAAGGCTCTACCCATCAGCATGGGTAGAGCCTTTTTTATGTCTCGTCGCAACAGAGGGCTATTCGTAATCGTCGATGACGCTGTTCATCATGTCCATCATGGGTTTGGCAGCCTCGAAATACTTGAGCAGCTGGTGGGGCCAGTCGGGAGCGTCGAAGAGACTGTCGGGCACACGCTTCCAGCAGCAGTAGTCCTTCATGCGCAGATAGTCGATGTAGGGATAGTCGCGCGGGAAACCCTTGGGCGCCGTCTTGAGCATGGCAATGCCAAAGCCGCGGTCGCTCATCTCGTCATCGTTCATCCCGCCCTCGCCGGGATAACCGAAATAGCGCACGAAGGGACCCGCCTCGACAGCCTTGCGCCAGAGGTCGATGTTGCCCATAATCTCGTTGCGGCATGCGGTAAGGATAGGAGTGGGCAGCCAGTAGGAGCCGATGGCTATGAAACTGTGGCCCGGCTGCAGATGGATATAGTAACCGCCGCGGAGCGACTTGCGGCCCTTGGCACAAATCAAGGCACCGAAGTGGCGCTTGTAGGGCGACTTGTCGGGACTGAAACGGGTATCGCGGTTGAAGCGGTAGATACAGTCTTTGGCCGTGAGATGTGCCACCTCGGCGTCGATGGTAGCTATCTCGGCAATGGCACGCGTGATATCGGCCTCAAAATCGGCTTTACATATATTGTATTCTTTCTTATGTTCGAGGAACCAAGGTCTATTGTTATTGCGAGCCACGGTATCGAGAAATCCAAGTATGAGTTTAGTATTCATAATCCTTATTTTATAATTTTGAATCGTCAAATCTTTTTGGACAGAATGAATCGAAGGGACATTCGCCACAGAGCGGACGATTGCTCCGACAGATATAGCGCCCATGGAGCAGGAGCCAGTGGTGGGCGTCGGGGATGTCCTGGACGGGGATATAGCGCATGAGCTGCTGTTCGACCTTCAGAGGCGTATTGGCAGTCTGGGGAACGAGGCCCAGACGGTGGCTGACACGATAGACATGGGTATCAACAGCCATGGTGGGCTTACCGAACCACACGGCCTGGATGACATTGGCGGTCTTGCGCCCTACGCCCGGCAATGTCATGAGCTGGGAGCGGTCGGAGGGAACTTCGCCATGGAAGTCGCTGACCAGCTGGCGCGCCATGGCTACCAGATGGTTGGCCTTGGCATTGGGATAGCTCACCGAACTGATGAGCTGCAGCACATCGTCGACCTCGGCCTGGGCCATGGCCTGCGCGGTGGGATAACGGGAGAAAAGGGCTGGGGTAACCTGGTTGATGCGCTTGTCGGTGCACTGGGCACTGAGGAGCGTGGCTACCAGCAACTGGAAAGCCGAACCAAACTGGAGCTCGGTGGTAACCTTGGGCATGGCTTCACGATAATAATCGAGCACACGCTGGTAACGCTGTTGACGGGTCATAATAAAATCTGTGTAGGATAAAGGGCAAAACAAACGGAGTATGAAAAACTCTTTCGCTCGTGAGCGGCGGTTTCTACATACTCCGTCGTGGATTGTGAGGCGTGCCTTGCGGTGCGCCCACTAAGGTAAGTATCTAATTATTTCTTCTCTTCGGTGGCCTTCTTGGTAGCGGCTGTGGGCTTGTAGGCCTTGTTGAGACCGGCAACCACCTCGGCAGTAACGTCGTAAGCCTTGTCGGCGTAGAGCAGATTGTCGCCGGCCTTGCTCAGGATAAGGCTATACTTCTTGTCCTTGTTGTAGGCAGCGAGGAAGTGCTGGATAGAGTCGCGCAGAGCGGCGTTGTACTTCTCGGTCTCTGCCTGGAACTCGTTGGAAAGACGACGATTGAGCGCATCGAGGTCAGCGCTCTGCTTCTGCAGACCAGCCTGGATGCCCTCGGCCTGCTCACGGGTATAAGCATTCTGCTGAACCTTCTGCTGGAAGTTGGCAGCGGCTGCCTGCAACTGCTGCTGCTTGGCAGCAAGGGTATTCTGGATGTTCTGGCCCTTCTTCTGAAGAATGAGCGAATAGTCTTTGCAGAACTTATACTGCGACATAATCGAGTCTACCTCAACATAGGCAATCTTCAGGCTACCGGGAGCTACGGGCTGAGCCTGGGCTTCATCGTTAGCGGTACTCTTGTTGCATGAGGTCATAGCGAGCGACAGTGCTGCGACTGCCACCATGGTTTTCATCAGATTTTTTTTCATATCAGTTATAGTATTTATTGTCATCGTTAGCGGCGACGGCCTTCGCATCAGTATGCCCCACCCTTCTGGCGGGCTTCACGGTCCTGGTCCATCACGCAGTGTATTCCGCGGTCTTTCATCGCCTTGCTGTCATGGATATGCTGGGAAGAAAACTCTCCGTGCTTGCGAAAAAGCAACTTCACACACAATAATGCCAGTGCAATAGCAATTATTAACACGCTTAATAGTAGAGTTTCTATCATTTTAATTAATTTTGCAGCATCACATTGACACCTTTCTGCTGACAAAGGTAGCGTTTTTAGATTAAAGGACAAAATAAATAATCATAAAAATGAGTAACGTAGAATTAAAACCTGCTCGCGTGTTTGAGCAGTTTGCTAAAATCAATCAGATTCCACGCCCCTCCAAGCGCGAGGAGAAGATGATTGAGTATCTCAAGGAGTTTGGTAAAAGCCATGGTCTCGAGACTGTAGTCGACGAGACAGGCAACGTACTGATACGCAAGCCCGCCACCCCCGGCCACGAGAACCGCAAGACGGTAATCCTGCAGAGCCACATGGACATGGTTTGCGACAAGCTGGTGGATATCGAGTTCGACTTTGACAAGGATGCCATCCAGACTTATGTAGACGGAGAATGGCTGCGTGCCAAAGGCACCACACTGGGTGCCGACGACGGTATAGGTTGTGCCATCGAGCTGGCAGTGCTCGACAGCGACGACATCGAGCATGGCCCCATCGAGTGTGTGTTCACTCGCGACGAGGAAACCCAGCTCACAGGTGCCATAGGTATGAAGTCGGGCTTCATGAACGGCGACTACCTCATCAACCTCGACTCTGAGGACGAGGGCCAGTTCTTCGTAAGCTGTGCCGGCGGCCGTAGCACCATCGCCACGTTCAGCGTAGAGCGCGAAGAGGCACCTGCCGGTTACTTCTTCATGGAAACTGCCGTGAAGGGCCTGGTAGGCGGACACTCGGGTGACGACATCAACAAGAAGCGCGCCAATGCCATCAAGCTGCTCACCCGCTTCATCTATGCCGAGATGCAGAAGACCGACGTGCGTCTGGTTTCTTTCAACAGCGGAAAGCTGCACAACGCCATCCCACGCGACGGCAAGGTGGTATTCGCCGTTCCCGCTGCCGACAAAGAGATGGTCAAGGCCGACTTCAACATATTCGTAGCCAATGTAGAGGATGAGTTCCACGTTACAGACACCGCCATGGAGTTTGCCCTCACCAGCACCGACGCTGCAGCTGTCATCACCAAGGCTGTAGGCGACAACATCATCTTCGCGCTGCAGGCTGTAGACAACGGCGTCTTCGCCATGTGCCAGGACGAGGCTCTCGACTGGCTGGTAGAGACATCGAGCAACGTAGCCGCCGTGAAGACCACCGACAACGAGGTGGAGGTACTGTCATCGCAACGCTCTTGCGTGATGAGCAACCTCGACAACATGTGCAACACCGTGGCTGCCGCTTACCGTCTGGCTGGTGCCAAGGTGATAACCACTGACGGCTACCCTGCATGGAAGATGAACCCACACAGCAAACTGGTAGACATCACCGCAGAGACCTATCGCAAGCTCTTCGGCAAGGAGCCCAAGGTGCTGGGAATACACGCCGGTCTGGAGTGCGGCCTCTTCTCAGAGCGCTACCCCAACCTCGACATGGTAAGTTTCGGCCCCACACTGCGCTATGTACACACTCCCGATGAGCGTCTGCTCATCCCCACTGTACAGATGGTATGGGACCACCTGCTCGAGATACTCAAGAATATCCCCGAGTAAAGCATATATTAAAATATAGGTACGGGAGGAATTGCCGGCATCCATGCCACCACAACAGCAATTCTGACAACCGGCCTGACGATGACAGCAGACCTCCGCAAAGTGAAGTCTGCTGTCTTTTTTATTGGTTACAGAAAAGCCCACACCGTTCATGCTGAAGGTGTGGGCTTATATAGTAAAGTTAAACAGTCTTGCTGTTTCCGCTTTAGTCCATCCGGCTTATTGCATCGAATAGACTACGTCCATCAGGCGCTTGCCCAGCGCGTCGGCAGCCTCCATAGTGGAAGCCTCGCTATAGACGCGAATGATAGGCTCGGTGTTGCTCTTGCGGAGGTGCACCCAACGGTCGGGGAAGTCGAGCTTCACGCCGTCGATGTCGGTTACGGTCACATCGGCCTCCTTGCCATAGAGTTCCTTGACCTTGACCAGGATAGCGTCGACATCGGTCTCAGGGGTAAGGTCGATGCGGTTCTTGGCGATATAATAGGTGGGGAAGGTGGCGCGCAGCTGGCTGACGGTAAGTTTCTTCTGGGCCAGCGACGAGAGGAACAGGGCGATGCCCACGAGGGCGTCGCGACCGTAGTGGCTCTCGGGATAGATGACTCCGCCATTGCCCTCGCCGCCAATGACGGCACCCACTTCTTTCATCTTGGTGGTGACGTTGACCTCGCCTACTGCCGAAGCATAATACTTGCATCCGTGGCGCTCGGTGACGTCGCGCAGGGCACGGGTAGAACTCAGATTGCTCACAGTGGCACCCTTGACATGGTCCAGAATATAGTCGGCCACGGTCACGAGGGTGTATTCCTCGCCATACATCTTGCCGTCTTCCTGAATGAAGGCCAGACGGTCTACATCGGGGTCGACCACGATACCCAGGTCGTAACCGCCCTTGGCAACCTCGCTCATGATGCCGCCGAGATTCTTCTCCAGAGGCTCGGGGTTGTGGGCGAAATCGCCGGTGGGCTCGCCATAGAGCATGGTATACTCTACGCCCAGAGCGTCGAGCAGACGGGGCAGGATAACGCCACCCACAGAATTGACAGTGTCGACAGCCACACGGAAGTGGGCATTGCGGATAGCCTCGCGGTCAACGAGCTCGAGAGCCAGCACACTGTCGATATGGCGCTGGTCGAAACTGTCGTCGCTGGTGTAATGGCCCAGATGGTCTACGTCGGCATAGTCGAAAGCCTCGGCCTCGGCTATGGCGAGCACCTCGGCACCGTCGGCAGCGGTAAGGAATTCGCCCTCGGCATTGAGGAGCTTCAGGGCGTTCCACTGGCGTGGGTTGTGGCTGGCGGTGATGATGATACCACCATCGGCGCCGCTCATGCGCACTGCCAGTTCGGTAGTGGGTGTGGTGGCCAGACCGATATCAATGACATCGAAGCCCATACCCATGAGGGTACCGCAAACGACGCGATTGACCATCGAGCCCGAGATGCGGGCGTCACGGCCTACTACTATCTTGTTGGTCTTCTTGGTCTTGCCAATGAATGTGGCATAGGCTGTGGTAAACTTTACGATGTCCAGCGGGTTGAGAGTGTCGCCGGTGTGACCGCCTATGGTGCCACGAATACCTGAAATGGATTTGATGAGTGTCATAATTACTTAAAAGTTATCTTCCGCGTTTATAAGTTATATCATACAGACAGGGATAGACGGTCTGCATCGCATAGCTCTGTCCCTGGGCAGCCGGTACGATAAGTCGTACCTTGGCTATCTCTTCGTTCTCGTTCTCCGGACGCCCAAGATTGATGTAGGTAAAGGGCACAAGCCATCCACCAGGTACAGAGGTGGTGCCATAGACCTGATACATGAGACACTTCTTGGTATCGAACGATGCGGTGAAGGTGCCCGATGTGTTGGTTACTGACATCTTGTCGTAATAGTCGGAGTAATAGAGGATATTGTTGGTAAGCTGTATGGAGTCGGTGAGCAGGTTGCGCTCGGTGAAACGGCAGAGCACATAGGCGGTCTCGCCATCCTTGAGCTTCTCGCCACATCCTTGGCGCACAATCTGCATATAGACACCATTGCTCTCGAAAAGTACAAATTCATTTTTAGACACGTCGGTCTTGTAGCCATTGGCCTTGAACTTGGCCTCGCTGATAACGTTTACTGCCGAGTCGGCAATATACTTGCCTATGGCTGCGCGCTCCTTGGCCTTGCGCTCGGCATAGGTCTCGGTATCGTTGCATGACCATAAGAAACTCAGTCCCAAAAACAATAAAATGATATACTGAATACGCTTCATCAGATTGTAATCTATTTGCTATTATTGATTATACATTTATAATATATACCGCCGCCACAATGACGAGGCATAGCCCAAAGCCATATAACACAAGCTCAAAGCTGCGCAAAGTTAAGCAAAAATAAAAGAAAAACACCCTATTTCTTCATAATTTTCGTTCAGAGGCAACGATTTTCATTTTTTTTATCATATCGGGGGCGCCGAGCATGGTCAGCCAAGGAGTCAGAGCGATGCCCTTCGGAGTAGTGGCGGTGGCCATAATCAAAAGTAAACCGCCAGAGAGCGCTCGTGTGAGTCGCCCGCTGACGGTTGCTATCATTCATTATCCACTATGCAGAGCCAGTCGGCCTGCAGTCACTGTCTAAGCATTGACGGCGCCGATAATCTCCTGTACCGAAGCACAGCCATGACTGTCGAGCCAGTCGTTGATGCCGGTCTTTACCTTGTAGGCGATGGCGGGGTCTATGAAGTTGGCTGTGCCTATCTCTATGGCTGTGGCTCCAGCCATAAGGAACTCGATGGCATCCTGGGCCGAAGAGATACCGCCAAGTCCGATGACAGGTATCTTGACGGCACGTGCCACCTGCCACACCATGCGCAGGGCAACAGGCTTGACGGCAGGACCGCTCAGTCCGCCGGTACCGATACTCAGCTTGGGGCAACGGCGCTCGGTTTCAATGGCCATACCCATGAGGGTATTGATGAGCGACACGCTGTCGGCGCCTTCAGCCTCACAGGCACGGGCTATCTCGGCAATATCGGTCACATTGGGCGATAGCTTTACGATGAGCGTCTTGTGATAACGCTCGCGCACGGCCTTGACCACACTCGTGGCGCCGGCGCAAGTCACGCCGAAGGCCATTCCACCGTCCTTGACATTGGGACAAGAGATATTGAGCTCGATGGCAGGTATCTTGTCGAGGGCGTCGATGCGGGCGGCACACTCGGCATAGTCTTCGGGCGTACTGCCACTGACGTTGACAATCATCCGCGTGTCGATATCCTTAATCTGCGGATAGATGTGGGAGCAGAAATAATCGACACCCTTGTTCTGCAGCCCCACACAGTTGAGCATACCCGAAGCGACTTCGGCCATACGGGGATAGTCGTTGCCCTCGCGTGGACGCAGGGTGGTTCCTTTGACGATAATGCCGCCAATCTCATGCAGAGGCACGAGGTCGGCAAACTCCAATCCATACCCGAAAGTGCCCGATGCGGTCATTACCGGGTTGGAGAGTTCTAGGTTATTTATCTTTACATTTAGACTTGCCATAACAGTTTCTTAATATTTAACACCGGACCATCTTTACATACACACAAATTGCCCTCAATAGTCTTCTCTACACAGCACAGACAAGCACCCAGACCACAGGCCATCATATTCTCCAACGACACCTCGCAGCTTACGTCGTGCTTGGTGGCATAGGCGGCTACAGCCTTCATCATCGGCTTGGGGCCACAGCAGGATATCTGGTCGAAATGCGTAGTCTGCAGCACCGAGTGATTGGTGACAAATCCGCGCTCACCATAGCTGCCGTCTTCGGTGGTGACATAGACATCGCCCAGCGCCTCGAAAAGCTCCAACTGGAGCAGGTCGGTCTTGGTGCGAGCGCCAAGAAGGAACGAGGGACGGCCGCCCATCTTCTTTATCTCGGCTCCGAAATAGAGCAGAGGGGCCACACCCACGCCGCCGCCAACCAGAAGCAGACGCTTGTCGGCAGTGTCGGGCATGGTGAAGCCATTGCCCAAAGGAAGGACACAGTTGAGGGTATCGCCGACATGGAGCTCGCCCATCTGGCGGGTACCGTCGCCAATACGGGCGACAAGGAGCCAAAGTTCGTTGGTCTCGGCATCAAAATTGTGAATGGATATAGGACGACGCAGAAAAGTATTGGGAGACTTTTCTACCTTCACCTCAACAAACTGACCAGGCGCCATAGGCGGCATGGCGTCCTGAGAAGTCAACTTGATGAGTACGTACTTCTCGTTGAGGTGGTCGATGGAACTTACGGTCAAGTCCAAGCAAGCCTTCTTCATAAATAGAGTTTTATAAGTAACACTGCAATTTGATGATGACACGTGAAGACGCCGTCAGGCGTCTCACGCGCGTACATATAATTATATGCTGCAAAATTACTTATTATTTTGCGAATAATCACTTTTTGGGTACAAAAGTTTCCCAGGTCTGGTCATCGTAGAAGATACGAATTTCGGTGATATTGCGTTGAGCTTTGTAAATATTTTTCATCACTACAGCAGTGGGCTGTTGACCCTGCTGTTGGGCACGATTGACAGCCGATGGGGTGGGAGCCGTCTGAGGGGCATCGCCGAAATCGATAACCTGTTCACCGCCATCGGGAGCGGAGTCATGACCATGAGTAATGTCGCCGGAATGGTCTCCATACATCGAACCGCTGCCAAACATCAACCAGTCGGTAGAGATGGCAGGAAACTTTTTCTTTATCGCGTCGACAATGTTAAGGGTAGGGTTGGTACGACCATTGAAGATGCTGCTGAGGGTGGCGGGAGACAACTCGAGGGTGTTGGCAAACTCCTGTTGCGTCAACCTCTGGGCTTCCATAATCTGCTTAATTCTGTCCTTCATTTTCTGTTAATGGGTTTAAGAGGGCCAAAAATGGCCATTTTTATACGTTTTACAAAGTTAAAGCATTTTTTTAGAACAAACAACAAAAGTAAAGGATATTTTATGATTGTGATTATTAAATCAGAAATTAAGATTATTGAAATCTGATTTACCTTTGTTGATACCGGAATTAATATTCATAAATCTATATTAGTTCCCATGTTTACATATATGTAATTCACTTGAATAAATACTGTCTTTAGATTGGTTCTCAGTATGATACATATTAACATGTGCATCTAAATCAGCGCTTAATGCGGTTCCGGTGCATAGTAATGGCGTCTTTTGGCATAAAATGATTTAATATATCGCAAATAATCGCTGTTTTTCATAGGTTTTGCGCTGATTTTTGGCGGTGCATAAATATGCGTTAGGTTTGTAGTTGTGAATGTTTTACATATTAATATTCATATCTAAATCACCCGTGATATTCATTGCGATAAATATCATAATATTCAAATGTATATTCATTAACTTCTGCTGTTTAGTTTATGTTTTTAGATTTACAAACTAATATGATAATAAAAGTTAAGACAGCCTTTGCGACCACCCTGATGACCGAAAAAATCAAATAAATCGCATATTTCGAGCCATTGTCCAGCTCGTTTGCAAATATGCGAGTATTTTTGAGGGTATTTCTGCCTAAATAGATAATTTTCAGCCGTTTAAGGCTAAAAAATAGTGGTTCAAAAACTTGCGAAAAACGGCCCAGAAAAGTCCAAAAACCGCGTTTTCAGGGCGAAATAGTGGCAAAAACGGTCAAAAAAGGCATCAAAAAGGGGGCCGAAGCCCCATTTTTGATGCTATAATGATGGTATGAAAAAACGGAAATCAGTGCATTATGAAGAACAGAAGTTCTTTGGCCAAATCGGAAGCCGTAGCCGAAACATTGCCCAAACCTTTGCTCCTTGCATCGACACTTTTTATCATGTGGATAATCTGCATTACCTTCATCGCATTGTAATTGCGCATGCCAGAGATGTACTCTTTTGCCGCCCAAGGAGACTTCAATCCCAAGAACGACGCCACCGAATTTTCATTGGTTCGCTCGGGAGCATAGAAGGCAATCATCAGATTTTGGAAATAATTGAAGAGCAGAGGCACGACTGCATACAGCGAACCAGCCTTGGGATTATTGTCAAAATAATTCATAATCTGGTTGGCCTTGAAAACGTCCTTGGCGACCACCGCATTTTTCAATTCGAAGATGTTGAAATCTTTGCTGATGCCAATTTGTTCCTCCACCACTTCCGGAGTAATCTGCCGGTTGTCCTCGGGAAGAGAGATGAGTACCTTGTCTACCTCTGAGGTGAGGCGTGCCAAATCGGAGCCCACATGGTCGGCTATCATCGCAGCCGCTTTGTGGTCGATGACCGCCTTCTGCATTTTGACATATCCTTCGACAAATGCCGGCAACTCGTAGTCGCGCTTCTTTTTGCTCTCAAAGACCACACCCTTGGCTTTGGCCTTGGCGACCACTCCCCTGTCGGCTTTGCCACCCTTGTAGCAAAGCACCAGGACGGTCGAAGACACCGGGGCTGCAAGATACTTCTCCAGTCCGTCGCCACTCTTCATGCCCTGCGCTTCCTTGATGATGACCACGCGACGCGAAGCCATCAGCGGAAATTCGCGGGCCAAGTCGACCACCTGCGGAGCGGTGATATCCGAGCCGAACGCCACCACCTGATTGAAGTCTTTCTCTTCGGGCTGCAGCGCATGTTCCTCGATATACGCCGAGATTTTGTCTATAAAATAGGGTTCATCCCCCATCAAGAGATAGACTGGCGCAAAATTCTGCGCCACCAGGTCGCGCATCACGGCTTCATAAGTGATTCCTGTTTCTTTTACTGCCATAATCGGTTGTTTCTGACCCCACAAGGCGCATGGCAGCACCCGGCAGCGTCGTTAATGATTGTGCTATCGTAGAGCCCAGCTTTTCGGCTTTCTTGTCCAGCAGTCGTCGCCCCGAAAATAAATCAACCGATTTGTTTGTTATTTCCACAGGTTTACACTACCTTTGTATGAAAGCGCGAGCCCTCTCATTCACCTACAAAGGTAATGTAAATCGGGCGCAATACAAAACAAATTGTTTTTTTTCCCCGTTTACCACTCTACAAACCATTAAAAAATCAGAGAATATGCAATTAAATCTGCCCCCTTTTGATGTACGCATGGGAGGAACGCCCACCCAGCCCACCATCTTTGACATTCTGCGCCGCAAATATGTAGCGCTCACTCCCGAAGAGTGGGTACGGCAGCACTTTATACATTATTTAATAGAGTCCAAGGGCTACCCTGCCTCGCTGCTTGCCAACGAGGTCAAGCTGAAGATTGGCTCCAAGACGCTGCGGGCCGACAGCGTGCTCTACTCCACCCAACTCAGCCCACGCATGATTGTCGAGTACAAAGCCCCGCACATCAAGATAACCCAGCAGACCTTTGACCAGATCTTTGCCTACAACCTGCTGCTCAAAGCCGACTATCTGGTGGTGAGCAACGGCCTCTCCCACTACTGCTGCAAGCTGGATTCGGACAGTCAGAAGTACATCTTCTTTGAAGACATTCCCACTTATGAAAATTTATGACAAAACGGCAAGAAAACAGCGGTAATTTTTCTTGACAGTTTTTATCTCCATTACCGCGCCAACCAAGCCCAAAAATCGCGTAATGACATTGCCCAAATCGGAGGACTAAGACAGTACCGCCGTGATGGTCATGGCCGACGCGCATCGTAAGGCACGTGAGTCCGCATCGTATGAAACGTGTGTCCGCATCGGACAAGACGCGCATCCGTGCCGTCCGACACGAGCCGGCAGCTATCATCCCGGCGCCACGGAGCATCATCTCCATGCCCACCAAACTGACCTCCAACATCACTGCATAGCATCTCCCGCAGCGCAGAGGTCATCTCCAGCAGCACAAAGGTCATCTCCAGCAACGCAGAGGTCATCTCCAGCAACGCAAAGGTCATCTCCAGCAAAGCAGAGGTGGAATACGCCCGTACAGCCACATTGGTGCCCGAGTTAGAGCGTAAGATTTCTGTCAAGGAGAACGACATCGCCTTCTTGGCTGGCGAATATCCGCAGGTAATACACCGCTCCATTCTTCCCGAAGAAGTGAAGTTGCCCGAGTCACTGCCAGTGGGTCTCCCCTCCACTCTGCTGGAACGGCGCCCCGATGTGCGTGAAGCCGAGCAACGCCTGATTGCCAGTAACGCTGCCGTGGGTATGGCATTTACCAACCTCTTTCCACGCATCACCCTCACAGCCAATTACGGTTTGGAGAGCAAGCAAATGTCAGACTTCTTCAAGTCGCCCATTCACTACCTCGGCGCCAACCTGCTGGGTCCGCTTTTCGCTATGGGCAAGAACCGCGCCATGCTGAAAGCGCAGAAAGCAGCCTACGAGCAGGCCTGCTATGGATACGAAAAAGCTGTGCTCAGCGCTTTCAAGGATGCCCGCAACGCCATCGTTGAGTTCAACAAAATCAAGGAAATCTACGAGTCGCGCCGCGAGCTGGAACGCTCCTCAAAGGCGACTATGGAACTGGCGCAGTTGCAGTACATCAACGGTGTCATTGGCTACTTGGATGTGCTCGACGCCCAGCGTAGTTACTTCGATGCCCAGATAGGACTGAGCAATGCCATCCGCGACAAGCAAATCACCATGGTCAAGATGTATAAGGCACTGGGTGGTGGATGGTAGTTTAGGGAAATCATCAAAACTCCAAATATCTTCAAAGCCGTTTCAGCAATCAGTCTGAAACGGCTTTGATATTTCATCAGGTATGCCCATCACTATTGCTGTCTGCTAAAGAATTGGGCTTACCCAGGGGCTTTCCCGTCAGACAATGCTGCTGAGCGTACAAAAAATCCCTATCTGCTGCTTGCGGATAGGGATTGTTATGGTTATGAATGACGACAGGAGATTACTCTGCGTCCTCAGTCTTCTTCTTACGGGTAGCGCGCTTCTTGGGCTTTTCCTCCACTTCCTTCTTGATGCCTGCGAGTTCGCTGTCAATCATGATACGACCGCAATATTCGCATACGATAATCTTCTTGTGCATCTTGATATCTATCTGGCGCTGTGGTGGAATCTTGTTGTTGCAACCGCCACAGGCATCACGCTGCTCTACGGTGATACCGAGACCGTTGCGGGCACTCTTGCGGATACGCTTGAAACTTGCCAGCAGACGGGGCTCAATCTTAGCCTCGAGCTCGCGGGCTCTGGCCTTGAGTTTCTCCTCGTCGTCGCGAGTTTCCTGCATGATTTCGTCGAGCTCGCCACGCTTTTCAGCCAATGCATCAGTGCGGTCGGCGATGATTTCCTTGGTCTGCTCGAGTTCCTTCTTCTTCTCGTCGATGCGAATGATGGCATCCTTTATCTTCTTGTTACAGAGTTCCACCTCGAGCGACTGGAATTCAATTTCCTTGGTCAGCGTGTCATACTCACGGTTGTTCTTCACGTCGTTGAGCTGCTCCTTGTATCTTTCGATACCTGCCTGTGCCTTGGCTATTTCGCCCTTCTTGGCAGTCACGGCACTCTGGAACTCATTGATGTCGCCTTCGATTTTCTCCACACGGGTCTTGAGACCTTCGAGTTCGTCGGCCAAGTCCTGTACTTCCAGAGGCAACTCACCGCGCAATGCGCGCTTCTCGTCGATAGCCGACAGAGTAACCTGCAGCTGATAGAGCGCCTGCAGCTTCTCTTCTACGGTCAATTCAGTAGGTGATTTTTTTACCATAATCGTATTAAAAATAAATGATGGGATTGGTGTCGATGGCCGAAATTTCGCATTTCACACCCTCACACTGCTCCTCTATGATTGTTTTGAATATTTCTGTCGTAAACTGTTCGCTCTGATAGTGCCCTATGACGGCAATCTGTATCTCCTGCTCGTGGCCGAAATACTGGTGATAGCTCATCTCGCCTGTGACAAAGGCGTCGGCACCGCGGGCTATGGCCTCGTCGAGCATGAATGCGCCGGCACCGCCACACAGCGCGACCTTGCGTATGGGCCTGCGCAGCAACTGGTTGGCCATGACACACTCTACGCCGAATGTCTGCTTGAGCATCTGGATGAAATCGTCGGCAGCCATAGGCTCGTCCCACTCGCCCATCACGCCCTCGCCACCTGCCACCATGGCGTCGGCATCTGCCGATGCGCCATGAGCCTCGACCTGGCGGGTCTTGCCGATGAAACCTACGTGGCAGAGCCCCATCTTCTCGGCAATCTTGAAGTTGACTCCACCCTGTGCGGCATCCATATTGGTGTGCATCGACACGATGGCAATGTGATTGACAATAGCCTTAGCCACAACGCGTTGCACCATATCTTCGCCCGCTATACGCCGCAGCCGACGGAAGATGAGCGGGTGATGCGACACGATGAGGTTGCAGCCCTTGCGGATGGCCTCATCCACGGTCTCTTCGGTCACGTCAAGACACAATAAAGCCCCTGAAATCTCCGCTTCTGTCAATCCTATTTGCAAGCCGGCATTGTCATAGTCTTCCTGCAAAGGCAGAGGCGCGAATCGTTCAAGGGCATTAACCACTTCTATAATTTTCACGCTAAATCGTAATATTTAGAGTGCAAAGTTAGTGATTTCTTATGGAATAAAGCGCTTTTCCATAGCGCTTTAACTATTTATAACTATTTTTCCTGCCCTCTGCCACCTTGATTAGCATCAGTCCGATGCCAGTCCACACCAGTTCGCGCAGACGCACCAGCAGCGCCACAAAGATGGCGGCATTGGCGGTCATGCCCAGACCTGTGGTCGAGAGCAGGAATCCTCCCTCGCGTCCACCAAGCTGCAAGGGCATGAAAAAGAGCAGATTGGCAAGCAGCGAAGTAAATGCCAGTATAAGGATGCAGGCTCCATAACTCACCGACGGCGTGAGGACGAGCAGGATGAAGTAGATTTCGAGCGCAGAAAGTATGCGGCAAGCCAGCTCAAGGCTTACCGCCAGTATGAATGACGCCGGACGCTGGCCGTGGAGAGCCGTTATCTGCATGTCGATGGCGTCGAGCTGGGTCTTGTGGGTCTCGACAAACCGCCCTACCCTCGACTTGAGCAGCGGTATGTGACGCAGGAGCGCCATCAGCCTGTTGGCCAGTCCACGGCGATAACCGCTGAGAAAGAACCAGATGCCCAGTCCGCATCCCGCAGTGACCGCCGCCAGCATGATGGCCATGGGCAGATCTACGGGGTAAAGGGCTACAAAGAGCACCACCGACAGCAGCCAGAAGCAGAGATGGCTGAAGATGTGGGTCATGGCGTAGAGTATCACCGACGACGAGGCGCGCTCTGTGCCTATCCTCGGTGCCAGTTCCATGATGCGATAGGGCTCGCCACCCATCAGTCCGCCAGGCGTAGCGTAGTTGAGGGCAAATCCAGACACGGTGAGCTTGTAGAGCCAGGCAAACTTGACATTGCGGCTGTCGCCCTGCTGACTACGGATGATGGTAAGCCAAGAGGCGGTATTAAGCAGATACAGCAACGCCCATAATACCAAAATCACTGGAAACCAGTAGCCTGCCCGCTGCAGTCCGCGCCACACTTCGGCAAAGTCCAACTGTGACACCATCACGGCCAGCACCACCAGTCCAAAGACCAGGAAGGCGTTCTTGTATCTGCTCTTCATCTTCTACTTGTCAGCGCCGCTGTTCTCGTGCTTCTTGGGAATGGCAAATCTTACCTTCTCGCTCTCATCACGCTTCTCGTGATAGAGCTTAGGGAGCGGATTGGCAAGCGGCTCGTCGTACATGGCGCGGTTGCGATAGGTATCGATGGCCAGATAGATAGCCTGGCGCAGAGCGGTTTCATCGGCCTCGTTCTTGCCTGCGATGTCGAACGACGCATCCTGCAAGGGCTGCACACACACCAGTGGCAAACCGGAAGCTATCTCTACCCCACCTTCGGGCGTCTGTGCCAGGAATGGCGCCATACCCTGGTCGTGATACATGGCCAGAATGCCGTCGAAGCAGTCGTACATGCTGTTGCTGAAGAAGTGGTTGGCGGTATAGGGACCAAAGGCATTGACCTTCAGCTCAGCCAGCGCCTCGATGACGGGCTTGATGGTCTCCTTCTCTTCGGTACCGGGCTCGGGATTGAGGGCCAACACTGCCACACGTGGATTGGAGATGCGATAATCGCGCTTCAGCGTCTGGGCGAAGTTCTTGATAGTCTCTGTCAGCGTCTCGCGGGTTATGGCGTTGGCTATGTCCTTGACAGCCACATTGTCGGTCATGAGTCCGATGCGCATACGGTCGTTGACGAGTATGTTCATCGCCTGGGCATGCTCGGCGAAACACTCGGCTACGTAGTGCATCTGTCCGCGGAAGTCCAACCCGGCGCGCTTCATGCTCTCAGCGCTCACGGGGGCTGTCACCAGCACGTCGAAGAGGTGGTCGTTATAGTCTACCATCGCCTTGTCGAGCGCCATCAGCGCAGCATGGCCCGCCTCTTCGCTCGGTGTACCCAGCTCGACCTTGATTTCATCGTTGGTCACTGCCACCAGGTTTACCCTGCCGTCCTTGGCTTCACTGGCATGGCTTATCACGGCATAGCCCGTGGGCTCCAGGCCGAGGGCCTTGCGGTGGAAGGCGGCTGCCTTGGGCGACCCATAGATGATGGGGGTGCAGAGCTCGAGCATCTCTGGCTCTGCAAAGGTTCTAAAAATAAGTTCATATCCGATACCGTTGGTATCGCCGTGGGTGATGGCCACACGGATTCGTCTGTTGTCGTTCATATATATAATATTAATATGTGTCTACTCGTGCCTTATCTCTTCTATCTTCTTCGAGGTGCTCAGCAGTCCGCAGGCGGCATAGATGTCCTGTCCGCGGCTGGCACGGATGGTGGTAAATACGCCGTGACCGGTAAGATAGTCTCTGAACGCCTCCATGCGCGAGTCGTCGACTCCCCGCAGGTTGACCTCGGGTATCTGGTGGAAGCGGATAAGGTTGATGCGGCAGTCGAGCCCCTTGAGCAGCGTGATAATCTGCTGGGCATGCTCGATGCTGTCGTTGACTCCGTCGAAGACGATATACTCGAACGAGAGGCGGCGCTGATGGGAGAAGTCGTAGTTGCGCAGCAGCTCAACGACCTCTTCGATGCCCATACCCCGCTCGGCAGGCATCAGCTGGCTGCGCAACTCGTGGGTAGGCGCATGCAGGCTTATCGCCACATGGCAGTCGCTCTCCTCGATGAAGCGCTTCAGCTTGTTGCGCACTCCCACCGAAGACACCGTGATGCGCTTGGGGCTCCAGGCATAACCGTAGTCGGCGGTGAGCACCTGGGTGGCTCTCAGCACATTGTCGAGATTGTCCATCGGTTCGCCCTGGCCCATAAACACGATGTTGGTCAGCGTGTCGTGCTCGGGCAGCGAGTATATCTGGTTGAGTATATCGGTGGCAGTAAGGCTTCCCTCGAAGCCCTGCTTGCCCGTCTGGCAGAACAGACAGTTCATCTTGCATCCCACCTGTGACGACACGCAGAGCGTGGCGCGGTCGTGGTCGGGAATATATACCGTCTCCACAAACTTGCCTTCGGCTGTGGGGAAGAGATACTTGACTGTGCCGTCGACCGAGCGCTGCTCGTCGATGGGCGCACGGGCTCCTATCTCGTAGGCCTCGGCCAGCTTCTGTCTGTTGGCCTTGGATATATCTGTCATCTCGTCTATGCTTTTCACCTGACGCTGATAGAGCCACTTGGCCATCTGTCCGCCGGCAAAAGCAGGCATCCCCAATGCTCGAGCCACTTCCTTGAGCTCCAAGAGGGTCATGCCGAGAAGAGGTGTCTTGGTCATTTCCATATCTGTAATTAATTAATGATGCAAAGTTACTACAAACCAAAGAGAAAACAAAGCAAGCGCGCTGTTTTTTATCGTCGCTGGCGCCAACGTGATGACTTTGGGGCTGGCGCCAGAGGCAAGGGTCTCACTATCTCGTGCGTTTGCCATAGCTGCAGGACACCGCCCCGCTGCCACGACAAAGGGCGTGCCGCAGACAGATGACTCTCTGTCGCCGGCACGCCCTTGACGCTATCGGTAGTGACGAATGGTTATTCGCCGTAGATTTCCTTGAGTTTGTTCAGCAGTTCCTTGCCACGCAGGTCGGAAGCCACAATCTTGCCCTGGGGGTCAACGAGCACATTGCTCGGAATAGAGCTTACGCCATAGACCTCGTTGGCAGCACACTTCCAGCCCTTGAGGTCTGACATCTGAGGCCAAGCCATACCCAACTGCTTGACGCCGTCCTTCCAACGGTCGAGCTTGTCGTCGAACGAAACTCCTACGACATTGAAGCCCTTGCTGGCATGGTAGCGATTGTAAGCCTCTACCACGGTAGGCATCTCGCGGCGGCATGGACCACACCATGATGCCCAGAAGTCTACCAGTACATACTGGCCCTGACCAACCCACTGGCTCAGTTTGACAGTCTTGCCGTCCATATCCTGCATGGTGAGGTCGTGGAAGGTAAGACCGTTACGGCGCTTCTCGAGTCCAGCCAGCTTGCTCTTGGCCTGCATCATAGCGGGATGGTTGAAATAAGCGGTGGCGGGGTCGCAGAACTCCTTGAGATGGTCGTAGTCGAACGAGTAGAAATACTCCAAGCCGATGACGGCAGGCAGCACATTGTCGCGGTTGTCGCGATAGAACTTATAGATTACCTCATTGCTCTCATTGTCAAGACGCTTCAACTCGGCCTCCAACTCCTTCTGGCGTTCGGGAGTGGCCTTGCCAGCCTTCAGTTCTCTATCCATGCTGTACTGCTTGGACATACAGTCATTCATATAAACCCAGAATGCGGCGACACGCTCGTTGAGGGCAGAGCCCTTGTACTCGTTCTTGGTATAGTCGAGTGCGAGCGGAGTGCCATCGTTGATGAAGAACATCAGGTTGCGGTCGTCCTTGGTGAAGACTGCCACAGCGACGATGGCATCCTTGGGCGCCTTGCCGGCGATGGCGAACTTGCCACCTGCGCATACGCTGTCGGTATAAATCGTCTTGCCACGGCCATACTCGCCGGCCATTGCCTTGACGGTGCCCTGGGGCACTACGCCTGAAACCTTGAACTCTACATCCTGTGCCATAGCTGCTACAGTGCATGCAAAAGCAGCCACGAGGGTGATCATGATTTTTCTCATTGTTGTTTTCCTCCTATTGATTAAAACTAAATAAGGTGCGCCCCTCAGCCTACAGGCGAGAGATACACCTTATTGTATATATACATCTTTACTCGGCGCGGTCATCCACGTTGTCGCCCTCGGTGGGAGCGAGCACGGCCTCGAAATCGGTGATGCCGTTGTTGACGAGGATGTCATACCACTGGATGAGCTTGCGGATATCGCTGTCGTGTACACGCTCCTCATCGTAAGAGGGCAGCACCTCGGCAAAATAGGCACGAAGCTCCTTGCTTGTGGCCTTCTTGTAATGGATAGAGCAAGGCTTGCTCTGCTCCTTCTCGCCTACATTCTTGAGCACCTGCCACAGAGGGATATCCTCGGCATCGGTGTACATGGCTATATCGGCCAGACTGGTCACGCGGTCGGTGGCAAAAGCCGGCATACGACGGTGAGCGTCGTCAAGGGTTTCTACTATCAAGTTCATTTTACCACGCGAAACCAGCTTGTAGAGACCTGGCTTGCCTGAAATCGAAAGAATTGTTTCCATTGTTTTCTTTATAATCTGTTTATATTATTATTAATCTGACTGATTTGAATGTCTATATCCTGCACACCGTCGTTGACGATAACATAGTGGCTCAACTCGACCATACGCTGCTGGGGCATCTGCCGGCGTATCCACTCGAGTGCTCTGTCGCGGCTCACATGGTCGCGCGCCATGATGCGCTCCACTCTCAGGGGCTCTGGAGCGGTGACGCATATCACATGGTCGAACGCTATGCGCCTGTCAAATCCGCTGTCGAAGAGTATGGCGCTCTCGAGCCAGTCGTAGCCCGAAGCCATGAAGTCCTCAGCCACTGCGGGATGAACCACATCATTGACCGCCTGCTTGTTGGCCTCGCTCTGGAGCAGAAACTCTGTCAGCACATCCTTGCGGAGCTGTCCCTGGCTATAGACACCGGGGCCCACCAGAGAGATAAGTCCTTCGCGGATAGCTTGAGACTCTGCCATGAGCCTCTTGGCGGCGCTGTCGCAGTCGTAGACGGCGATGCCACGGGCTCTGAGCCGCTGGCACACATAGGACTTGCCGGCTCCTATACCTCCTATGATAGCTATCTTCATTGCTGTTCGATGAGATAGTCAACCTTCTGGCTGACCAGATGGCATCGTGACACATTGTGAGGATAAGCCTTGAGATGGAGCATGCACTTGTCTTGCGGATGGGCCTGCAGCTCGTTGTAGTCGGCCACCACCTTGAACTGATCGGCCTTGACATTGCGGTACATGCTGGCTCCGATGGAAAATCTCACCCTGACCTTGGAGGGGAATGTGCGCAGCACCTTGCCCTCGGGCATATTGACTGCCGTGATGGGCACCTCTATGGTCTGCTCGGTGAGGATATCGGGATAGAGCACTATCTTGACCGTCGCCGGCACTGTCTTGACTCCCTTGACCTGCTTCAACTCCACCACCCGCTCGACGGTATCATTGAAATTGACGATGTTCAGATCGGCCGTGGTGACATACTTGATGCTGTCGAGCATGTCCTTGCGGGCATACACAGTCACCTTTTCGGGCATCACCTTCTTGCCGGCAAGATAGTAAGCCTTCTCGGGCTCAATCTTTCCTACCAGCTTGACCGGAACAAGTTTGGACTCGCCATAATTGAAGAAATACTCGATGCGGTCGGGCTTCACACCAGTGACGCGCGACGAGCCAAACAGCTGGTTGAATGCAGCCTTGATCATGTCGCCCGAGGTGATGACGCCCTTGCCAGCCACCTTGTTGGCCGACGCCTCGAAATTGAAGTTGATGGGTTTCTGCTTGTTGGTCATATAGGCCAAGAGGGAGAATCCCTTGTCCCTTACCGTTACCGTGATAGAGTCTGTGCTCTGCGACGTGATGATTACGTTCTTGGGTATATTGGTAAGGTACACGGGAATCTTGAGTTCTTTCTCATAGCTCTCGTTGAGCGTCATCAGCAGCCAGAATGTGCCGCTGAGCGCGAGAAAGAACAAAAAAATCAAGAACTCCTTGTTGACGAAGCCGAACAAGAAGTTCTTGACATGTGCCATATTACGGTTCAGGTTCGTCATTTATGCCTGGCGCATGGGAGAATTGGCATCGGCGAATACATAGCTCTTATCGACTACGATGTTCACGCCGCGGGCAATCTCTACCTCTACCGTATTCTTCTCCAGATTGATATTCTTTACTGTGCCATAAATGCCACCACCGGTTACCACGTGGTCGCCGGCCTGCAGCGAGTTCTGGAAGTTGCGTATTTCTTTCTGCTTCTTCTGCTGTGGGCGAATCATAAACAGCCACATGATTACAAACATGGCTATCAGCATAATAATCATTCCCATACCGCCTCCGGCGCCTTGGCCCTGGGCAGCTAAGATAAGTGTACTCATATTAGTCTATTCTTATGTTTTGATTGTTGTTACGATTCTTCTATTATTATTTGCCACCGTTGCGATGGGCAGGCTCGATGGGCTTGAGCAGCTTGCCGGTATTGACCAGATGGCGGGCTATGCCGTCGAGCATACCGTTGATGTAGCTGCCGCTCTTGGGTGTACTGTAGAGCTTTGCCAAATCCACAAATTCGTTGATGGTAACGCTGATGGGGATATTGGGGAAAGTCATCATCTCGGCTATGGCTATCTGCATGATGACCACATCCATGTACGCCAGACGCGAGAAATCCCAGTTGTGACTGGCCTCGCTCATATAGCGCTGATAAGTATCGGCATTGAGGATGGTAGCGCGGAACAGCTTGCGTGCAAACTCGCGGTCTTCCTCGTCCTTGTATTCGGGCAGGAGTTCCTGGTTGCCCTTGTTGGCAGGGTCGAAGCGCTTGATGGTCTTCAGCACGAAGGTATCTACTATCTCTTTGTCGTCATTCCAATAGAGACTCTTCTCTTCCAGAATGGCATCGAGCTCGGCATTGTCCTGAATGAGCATCTTATAGAGCTTGCGCCACACTTCACGGTCAGCCTCATAAGAATCGTCATCGCTGTCCATATATTCCTTATATACTTCACTCTGCTCTATCTGATTACACTTGCCGCGGATAAACTCCTTGTCGTTTTCCCAGGTGAGCTTCTTGTCTTCCAGGAAAGCGTTGAGCATCTTGTTCTCCTCGAGTTGGATGGCGAACTTGTTAAAAGCAAATTTGTTGGATGGTTTGTCTGTGCCTTCACGCTCCGCACGAGCTGTGAGAATATCAAATCGACGTCTTTCCTCTCTTGAAATCTCGACGATTAACAGCAACAGATAGTTGTAAAGGTCATAAGCCTTGGAGAGGCTAAACAACAACTCCTTTTCAGCATTCTCCATGTTCTTGTTGCCGTTTTGGTAGTAGGCGTAGGTTAACTGAACTACCTTAGTTCTAATCAATTCTCTGTTTATCATTCTCTAATAATAATTGGTGTTTCTTTTATTTTCGCTACAAAAATAGTCAAAAAACAAATTCTATGCAATAAAAACGCTGAAAATAAATGTTTTTTTAGAAATTCTTTGCATAATCCGAGGAAAAAGGCTACCTTTGCAGCGCTTTTCGCATCTCAGTGTGATGGCGAATTAATTAATAATTTAGAGTAACACATTATGAAAGAGATTAATGTAACAGGTCAGAAGCGTACAGACCTTGGTAAAAAAGCTTCTAAACATCTTCGTAAGCAGGGCATGGTTCCTTGTAATCTTTATGGTGAGGCAAAAGAGGACAACAAGCCTGTAGCTTTAGCATTTGCTGTAGCTATGAGCGACCTCCGCAAGATTGTTTACACTCCCCATGTTTATGTAATCAACCTCATCATCGACGGCGAGTCTCACACCGCAATCCTGAAGGAACTTCAGTTTGACCCCGTGACAGACGCCGTTATGCACATCGACTTCCTGGAGGTTAACGACCAGAAGCCTATCACTATCGGTATTCCTGTTCGCCTCGTAGGTCTGGCTCAGGGTGTTCGCGATGGTGGTCGTATGAACCTCTCTATGCGCAAGCTCAACGTTACCGCTCCTTATCAGCAGATTCCCGAGCACCTCGACGTTGACGTTACCGCTCTCAAGATTGGTAAGAGCATCAAGGTTGGTGAGCTGAGTTTCGAGGGCCTTGAGATTGCCAATGCTAAGGAAGTTATCGTTTGCTCTATTAAGATGACCCGTCAGGCTGCTGCCGCCGCTGCTGCCGCCGCTCAGGCTTAATTGATAGCGAATGGACAAATTTTTGATTTGTGGTCTGGGTAACCCCGGTGCTGAGTATCAGGACACCCGACACAATACAGGTTTTATGGTATTGGACGCTTTTGCTAAGGCGTCCAATATTGTTTTTGAGGATAAGCGTTATGGTTTCGTGGCAGAGACATCGATTAAGGGACGCAAGGTTTTTCTGCTCAAGCCCACCACCTTCATGAACCTCAGCGGCAACGCAGTGCGCTACTGGCTGAACAAGGAGAACATCGACCAGAAGCGGTTGCTCGTCATCTCCGACGACGTCGCCCTGCCCGTAGGCGCCTTCCGTCTGAAGGCCAACGGCAGCAACGGCGGCCACAACGGACTGGGGCATATCCAGCAGCTCATTGGCCAGGACTATCCCCGCTTGCGCATGGGAATCGGCGGAGACTATCCCCGTGGCGCCCAGGTCGATTGGGTACTGGGCCGATTCTCCGATGACGACCTGCTCAAGCTCAAGCCCAGCATCGACATTGCCGTCGACATCATCAAGAGCTTTGTGCTGGCTGGTATCGACATCACCATGAACCAATACAACAAACTGGGAAAGAAATGAAAACCGAGGCACGTATAGACAAGTGGCTGTGGGCTGCGCGCATATACAAGACACGCAGCATAGCCGTCGACGCCATCAAGAACGGACGCGTCACCATCGATGGCATCAATGTCAAGCCGGCACGCATGGTCAAGGCTGGCGATGTGGTGTCGGTGCGCAAACCGCCCATCACCTATTCGTTCAAGATACTCCAGCCCATCGAGCAGCGCGTGGGAGCCAAGCTCATTCCCGAGATTTACGAGAATGTCACCGACCCCAAGCAGTACGAGCTGCTGGAGATGAGCCGCATCAGCGGATTTGTCGACAGAGCGCGCGGAACCGGACGCCCCACCAAGAAAGACCGACGTGCCATGGACGCCTTTGTCGACCCGGCATTGTTGGACTTCGACGATATTGATGACGACGTTGATTGGGGCAACGACGATGAAGCATAATCTTGCCATCTTTGTATCTGGCAGTGGTACCAACTGCGAGAACATCATCCGACATTTCGCCCACCATCCCGAGGTCAACGTGGCGCTGGTGGTGAGCAGCAGTGCCAAGGCCGGAGCTTTGGCGCGTGTAGAGCCTTATAGCATCCCTACCCTCGTGGTCAACAGAGAAGAACTGGCAAGTCCGCAGTTTGTCCGTATGTTGCGGACCGACTATCACGTCACCTTCATTGTCCTCGCCGGATTTCTCTCGCTCATTCCCGAGACGCTCACTACCGCTTACGCCCACCGCATGATTAACATCCATCCTGCCCTTCTGCCCCGTTATGGTGGCAAAGGCATGTATGGACGCCATGTCCACGAGGCTGTGAAGGCTGCCGGAGACACCGAGACCGGCATGACCATCCACTGGGTGAGTGACGAGATAGACGGCGGAGCCATCATCAGCCAGTTTTCCACCCCGCTCCTGCCCACCGACACCGTCGACGACATCGCCCGCAAGGAACACGAGCTCGAGATGCAGCACTTCCCAGCCGAGATAGAGCGCATCCTGGGCACCCTCGACACCTTATTATAATATATATAGGTGATGGCCGACACTCTCGAACTGCTGCTACTCGCCGTAGCCCTCGCCATGGACTGCTTCACGGTCTCCACCGTGTGTGGCGTCATCCTGCGCCGCCGCCAGTGGCGCACCATACTCCTTACCGCTTTCTTCTTCGGCGCTTTCCAGGCGTTTATGCCTTACATCGGATGGCTCGGCACCTCGCTCTTTGCCCGCCAGTTAGAGGCTTACGACCACTGGATAGCCTTCTCACTGTTGCTGTTTCTCGGCGGCAAGATGATACACGAGTCCTTTCTGCCCGAAGAGCGCCAGAGCTTCTGCCCCACATCGCTGCGCACCCAGCTGGTACTGGCGGTAGCCACCAGCATCGACGCCCTTGCCATAGGCATCTCGTTTGCCTGTACCGGCTATCGCTCGTCGGTCGATCTGGCAGAACCTCTGACCATCATCGGACTCGTCTCCGCGCTTTTCTCGGTCATCGGCTATCTGCTCGGCATCCGTTTCGGTTCGACCGTCACGCGGCGCATCAAGCCCGAGCTCTTGGGCGGCCTCATCCTGATAGCCATAGGCGTCAAGGTGCTCATCAGCCATCTCTACGGGCTGTAGGCGGTCATCCCTCATCCACCAACCAAAATGGGCTGCAACTCTACAAGACGTGAGTTGCAGCCCATTTTGGTTGTCGGCCATCAGGTCAGATGCCCATGCCTGGCCCGCGGGGAGGCATACCGCCGGGAGGCGGACCACCATAGCCGCGACCACCCTGCGGACGACCCGGGGGCATATCGCCAGGAGCCATGTCGCCTCGTCTGCGCATACCCTGACGGGCGTTCTTGCCGCCAAACATATTGAAGCGATAGACCACATGGAGCATGGCATAGCTGTTGATGCTGTTATACCATGTATCGCTACGCTGGAAGGCGTCGATGGTACGGCTGAAGTTGCTCTGCTGGTGCAGCAGGTCGTAGAACTGGAGCAGCACGGTGAGGGGCTTGCCCTTGAGGAAGCCCTGCGATACCTGAGCGTTCCATATCAGCTCGTTGGTGTTCATCGAGTTGTCGTTATATCCACGGCGGCTGCTTTCGGAGATATTGGTAGAGAGTGCCGTACCCCAGGGGGTATTGAGGCTGAACGTGGCTCCATAGCTGAACTGCCATGTATCGAGGTTGCTCTGGCTCTGCAACTGGTTGCGGCCGTGCATATAGTTGACCGACCCGTTGAGTTCTATCGAAGCCCATCCCTTACGATAACCCACATTGAGCTGTTCGCGCAGATTGAGCGTGCGGGTGCGGTTTTTCTGCACACCGCTTGTACGGTCCAGGGTGAGGTAGCTCACGTTGTTGGTAAATCTGGCATCGGTGTTGGTATTGGTATACCACGTACCGGTCGAGTCGATAGAGGTGTTGTAGAGCAGTCCTCCGCCGATGCTCCAGTTGCCGTTGATGTTCTCCGGACGGCTAGTGCGCCCGCCAGTCACCTCGTCATAGGTCACCATATTGCTTATTGAGTTGCGCGTAGTCTGAAACGACAGATTGGCATTGACAAACTGCGAACGCTTGGTGATGAAGTTGTTGTAGAAGAGATTGAAGTCATTGGTAAACGAGGGCTTCAGTCCGGGGTTACCCTTCGAGATGTCGAGCGGGTTGCTGTCGTCGGTGATGTCGAGCAGCTGGCTCATGCTGGGCTGGCTCGTGGTGCCGCGATAGCGTATGCGCAACTGGTGCTGGCGATTGAAGCGGTAGCGCAAATCAAATGTAGGAGACAGATTGGTTACCGTGCGCACCGTGTCGACATGCACTCCCTGATAGTCCTGGATATACTTCGAACGCTGGGGCTGCACCATAAATCCGGCGTTGAGCTGATACTTGCTCTTGATGAGCCTGAAGGTCAGGTTCATCTCGTGGATATAGTTGTTGTATTCCGAGTAGCGGCTCAGCGTCTGGTCGAGATAGTCGGGCAGCGTGCCGGGCAGCAGGTTGAGATAGTCGCCCCAACCGCGGTACTCGGGGTTGACGCCGTCAAAGACGCTGCTGCTCAGTCTGCTGAAGTCGTAGGTAGAGCGGTCGCTCTTGCTGTGGTTGTATCTGAAGTTGTAGCGCAGCTGCAGGAAGGCGCCCTTGAAGAGGGGTTCGGTGTAGGTCGCCGACAGCCGGTAGTTGTAGTTGTCGGTGGGCATCAGATTGTAGCGGTGGGTCTGATAGGTCGAGTCCAGACCCTCTGCGGTCTGCTTGAGCCACAGTCGGGTGGCATTGAGCGACATGCTCTCGCTGTCGCTTTCGCCGTAGCCTCCGCCCGCACCGAATGTGATGCTGCGTCCACGCGTGTTGAGCTTGCGGTTCACCTGCAGCATACCGCTCAGGTTCTTGCTGTTGCTGTAGTTTATCGAGTTGCTCTTCTGCGAGTTGACCACGATGCCCTCACGGCTTATCTCTTCCAGTTCGCTGTCGTCAAGCGGACTCTCTGAGTAGAGATAGGGGTCGGCATTAAACGATGCCGAGGTCGAGGTGGTCAGTCCGTCGCTCTTCGACCACGACAATGTGGGCCTGAACATGATGTTGGTCATCGTGTCGGGCTGCCACTCCAGTCTTCCCTGTACATTCCAGCTATCGCTGCGCGAGTAGTTCTGCCGTATACTGTTGGAGAAGGCACCAGTGGTATTGACGAAGTTCTCTGCCGAACTGCGTGTGAAGGCATCGCCGTCATTGTGGCGCCAGAATGCACTCAGGTCTATCTTTATCTTCTTGACTTTCTCGTAGTTATAGTTGAACCCCAGCATCTTGGCGGCGTTCAGACCCTGACGGCCGGCCCCGAAGCGGCCTCTGCCACCACCGGGGAAACCCATATCGTTCACGTTGTTGGCACTGCCAAACATCATGAACCTGTTTTTGTCGTCAAAGTATGCGCCCATGCCTCTCTCGGCATAGCGGCTGTGGTTGCCCAAACCCAGGTCTACATTGGCAAAGGTGCCGCGGTTCATGCCCTTCTTCAGTCCGAAGTCGAGCACGGTGGTCTCTTCGCCGTCGTCGACGCCGGTGATGCGCGCCAGGTCGCTCTTTTCGTCATAGGCCTTGATTTTCTCCACGATAGAGGTGGGCAGATTCTTCATGGCTATCTTGGTGTCGCCAGTCATAAACTCCTTGCCGTCTACCAGTATCTTCTTCACCTCCTTGCCGTTGTGGGTTATCTTGCCGTTTTCGTCGACCTCCACGCCCGGCAGCTGCTTCACCAGTTCCTCGATGGTCGAGCCTTCGGGTGTGCGATAGGCGGCGCTATTATATATAAAGGTGTCTTCCTTGACCGTCACCTTGAGTGCCTGCCCTACCACCTGGGTCTCCTTGAGCACCACGGCGTCGGTCTTCATCTCCATCTTGCCGAGGGCCAGGTTCTTGCCGTCGCTTATCACGATGCGCTTCACGATGGTCTGATAACCTATACTTGATATACGCAGACGGTATTTGCCGTCTTTCTTGATGCGCAGTTTGAATACGCCCTGTTCGTTGCTCAGCGTACCTCCGGCATAGGTGCTGTCGGCATTGAGCAGCTGCACCGAGGCTTGCTCGATGGGCTCCTTGCTCTCGGGGTCAAAGAGTTGGCCCGTGACGAGCCGCTCTTGGGCCATCGTCATCGCCGACGATAGCAGCAGTAGCAGCAGTAGTAGCAGTGTCTTGTTCTTCATTGTTGTTTCGTATGTGTTGCTTTGTTAGTTTTTTGACGCCTCCACGGGCCAAAGGTTTAATCGTGAGCCTCATCATTTTTATGCACACTGTCAGCGGGATGTGCGCAAACGGCGACACTTTTATCTTAAAAACTCTTAATTGTTATCACTGTGTTAGATACTTTCTCCGTAGTTTTGCCTACTTTTGTCCTTGCTATACAAAAAGAGCATTATGTTATGAAACCAACCGATACACTATCCAATAAGCATCAGCAGGTAATCCTTACCACCGACCTTGAGCGCGACCTCACCATGGCGATAGCCGAGTGTGAGCACGACCGCATCTTTGTCATCGCCGACCGCAACACCCATGCCCACTGCATGGGCAGGCTCAGCACCTTCCGCTGTCTGCGCGATGTCATCACCATCACCATCGAGCCCAGCGACACCCACAAGGACCTCACTACCCTCACCGCCGTATGGCAACAGCTTCAGGAGCATGGTGCCACGCGCCACTCGCTGGTCATCTGCCTGGGCGGAGGCGTGGTGACCGACCTCGGCGGCATGGCGGCAGCCACCTTCAAGCGGGGCATCAACTTCATCAATATCCCCACCTCGCTGCTGGGCATGGTCGACGCCTCAGTGGGCGGAAAGACCGGCGTCAACTTCGGCGGACTGAAAAACGAGATTGGCGTCTTTGCCGAGGCACACTTCGTGCTGCTGTGCGCCGACTTCCTTGCCACGCTCGACGACGAGAACCTGCGCTCGGGCTATGCCGAGATGCTCAAGCACGGCCTCATCTCTACCACCGCCCAATGGGCCAGTCTGCTGCAGTTCGACCTCGCCACGCCCGACTATAGCCTTCTGGGCAGGCTCGTTGCCGACTCGGTCAAGGTCAAGGAAGACATCGTGGCCCAAGACCCGCTGGAGCAGGGGCTGCGCAAGGCGCTCAACCTGGGCCATACCGTGGGCCACGCCATAGAGAGCCTGCTGCTGCAGCGCACCCCCATCCTGCATGGCTATGCCGTGGCCTACGGCATCGTGGCCGAGCTCTATCTCAGCGCAACCAGGCTGGGCTTCCCCGCCGACAAGTTGCGCCAGACGCTACATTACATCCGCCAGTATTATGGTACCCCCGCCATCACCTGCGATGACTATCCGCAGCTGCTCGCCCTGATGCACCACGACAAGAAGAACACGGGCACCGACATCAATGTCACCCTGCTCAGCGATGTGGGCGAGATACACATCAACCAGATAGTCGGCGAAGAGGAGATAAGCGAGGCGCTTGACTTCCTGAGAGAGGGCTGAGCCGTCATTGCCGCCGGCATCTCCATGACAAGCCCTCATACCTTATACTTTCATCCCAGGATGAAACGACACTGCAGCCGCACCCACAGGTGCGGCTGTTGTTTTTCCGGCAGTTACGTTGCCGGCCGTCACAGCCCATACTGCATAGCAGCCAGCATATCTCCGCACATCCCTCACGTGCTCCACGCCGTTACTGATGGTCACTGACGGCTCGTATCATTTGATACGTGAGTCCGTATCATACGTCACGTGACCGCGCGTCATACGTTACGAGACCACGTGACTTATGATACGAGCCAGCCCACGCACCTTGCAGACCTCCATCTGCCCTCTCCCGCCTCGCTCTCTGCCGTCACAAGAGAGGGAGGGGAGCCAAATATGCAACCCGGTTGCAAGAAAATGTGCGTATCTTTGCACTATAATCATTACATATATGTTGAAAACAGGTTTATATTACTTATCGCTGCTATCCATGGCAGCATGTATAGCGGCCTGCGGCCATCACGCCCATGCCGACGAAGAAGGAAGTCACGACCACGAGACCGAAGAGGCTGGCCATGAGGGTCACGGCCATGCAGACCAGGACCACGGCGACGAGATAATACTCGAGCCCGAGAAGGCACGCGCTGCCGGCGTGAAGGTCGAGACCATCAAGCCAGGCAACTTCCATGGCGTCATCCACACCAGCGGCAAGGTCATGGCTGCCTCGTGCGACGAGACCACCGTGGTGGCCACCATCAGCGGCCGCGTGGCCCACATGGGTCATGTGAGCGAAGGTCTGAAGGTGGCAGGCGGCACTACCCTCTTCTCCATTACCTCGGCAGGCATGCAAGTGGCCGACGGCGACCCTGTGCAGCGTGCCAAGATAGACTTTGAGCGTGCCGAGCGCGACTACGCCCGTGCCCAGGCGCTGATTAAGGACAAGATTATCAGCGTGAAAGACTTCGCTGTGGCCAAAGCCGAATATGAAGCTGCCAAACTCACCTATACCAGCATGCAGAAGACCCGCAGTGCCGGCGGCGTGGTGGTCGCAGCTCCGCGTGGCGGATATATCAAGCAGTGTCTGGTCAACGGCGGCGACTACGTCGAAGCGGGCCAGCCTCTGGCCATCATCACCCAGAACAAGCATCTCTATCTGCGTGCCGAGGTGCCCGAGCGCCGCTTCAACGAGCTCAACAACATCCGAAGCGCCAAGTTCAGCACCAGCTACAGCAACCGCCTCTACGACATCAGCCAGATGGGCGGACACATCCAGTCGTATGGCCGCTCTGCCGAGGTCAACAACTCTTACATACCCGTAATCTTCGAGTTCAACAATACCGGCGACGTGGTCCAGGGCTCCTATGCCGACATCTACCTCATCACCCATGAGCGCCAACAGGTCATCACGCTGCCCCTGACAGCCATCACCGAGGAACAGGGCTTACACTATATCTATATACAGAAAGACGCCGAAGGCTATCAGAAGCAGGAGGTGACTCTCGGCGAAAGCGACGGCGAGCGCATCGAAATCAAGAGCGGTGTGAAGGCCGGCGACCGCGTGGTGACGCGTGGCGCCATACAGGTCAAGCTGGCCTCGGCTTCCAACGCTATCCCCGCCCACAACCATAACCATTAAGCCCACCTCTATACTGTAACATCATGCTGAACAGGATCATCAAGTTCTCGCTCGAGAACAGAATATTAATACTGGTCTTGGCTGTACTGCTGGTTATCGCCGGCCTCTATTCTACCGCCAAGACCGAGGTCGACGTCTTCCCCGACCTCAACGCTCCTACAGTGGTCATCATGACCGAAGCTGGCGGCATGGCCAGCGAGGAAGTCGAACAGCTGGTGACCTTCCCTATCGAGTCGGCGGTCAACGGCAGCACCGGCGTGCGTCGCGTGCGCTCTCAGTCTACCCACGGCTTCTCTGTCGTCTGGGTAGAGTTTGACTGGGGCACCGACATCTACCTGGCGCGCCAGATCGTGAGCGAGAAGCTCTCTGCCATTGGCGAGCAGATGCCTGCCGGTGTGAGTGCTCCCGTGCTGGGCCCTCAGTCGTCTATCCTGGGCGAAGTGCTCATCGTGAGCCTTACCAGCGACAAGACCTCCATGCAAGACCTGCGCACCTACGCCGACTGGGTCATCCGCCCACGGCTGCTCTCTACCGGTGGCGTGGCCCAGGTGAGCGTCCACGGTGGCGACATCAAAGAGTACCAGATACTCATCAACCCCGGCAAGATGAAGCACTTCGGCGTAAGCCTCGCCGACGTGATGGCCTGCACCCGCGGCATGAACACCAATACCAACGGCGGCGTGTGCTACAAGTACGGCAACGAGTACATCATACGCGGCATCACCTCGACCAACGATATCGACAAGCTCGAGGCCAGTGCGGTGAAGAAGAGCGGTGAGAGCGTCATCACCCTTGCCGATGTGGCCGACATACGCGTGGGCAGCCAGTCGCCCAAGCTGGGCGTGGCCAGCGAACGGGCTCACCCCGCCGTGCTGCTTACCGTGACCAAGCAGCCCAACACCAGTACGCTCGACCTAACGGCCCATCTGGACCATGCGCTCGACGACCTCAAAGGCAATCTGCCCGCCGACGTGCATATCTCTACCAACATCTTCCGCCAGGCCGACTTCATCAGCAGCAGCATCGACAATGTGAAGAAGTCACTCATCGAGGGAGCCATCTTTGTGGTCATCATCCTGATGATATTCCTTGCCAATGTGCGCACCACCATCATCTCGCTGGTCACCATCCCCCTGTCGTTTCTCGTGGCGATGATAGTGCTCAACGCCCTCGGCATAAGCATCAACACCATGACTCTGGGCGGTCTGGCGATAGCCATCGGGTCGCTGGTCGACGACGCCATAGTCGATGTGGAGAATGTCTACAAGCACATCAGGCTGAACCGGCAGTTGCCCGAGGCCGAGCGCGTGCCCATGATCCGGCTGGTCTATGAGGCCTCGCGCAAGGTGCGTATGCCCATCCTCAACTCTACCCTCATCATCATCGTGAGCTTTGCGCCGCTGTTCTTCCTCAGTGGCATGGAGGGCCGCATGCTCATCCCGCTGGGCATCGCCTTTGTGACGGCGCTCATGGCGTCGACGCTGGTGGCGCTCACGCTTACGCCCGTGCTCTGCAGCTATCTGCTCGGCAAGAGCAATGGCGAGATGGGCAAGGAGGCCTTTGTGGCAGTATGGCTCAAGGGGTATTACCAGCGGGCGCTGACATGGGTATTGGGCCACACCCGATGGGTGATAGGCTCTACCGCCGTGCTGCTGGTGGCGGCTCTTGCCACATTCTTCTCTTTAGGCAGCAGCTTCCTGCCCAAGTTCAATGAGGGCTCGTTTACCATCAACATATCTTCGCTCCCGGGCATCTCGCTCGAAGAGAGCGACTCCATAGGCGCACGGGCGGAGAGGCTCCTGCTGCAGGTGCCCGAGATAACCACCGTGGCACGCAAGACAGGCCGCGCCGAGCTCGACGAGCATGCGCTGGGCGTCAACGTGAGCGAGATAGAAGCTCCGTTCAAGCTCAAAGACCGCGGGCACGAAGAGGTGCAGAACGACGTGAGGCAGCGCCTGTCGGTGCTGGCGGGCGCCAACATCGAGATAGGTCAGCCCATATCCCACCGCATCGACGCCATGCTGTCGGGCACGCAGGCAAGCATAGCCATCAAGCTCTTTGGCAGCGACCTGAACAAGATGTACACCATAGGCAACCAGATCAAGAAGGCCTGCAAGGACATCGACGGCATCACCGACCTCAACGTGGAACAGCAGATAGAGCGTCCGGAACTCAAGATAGTGCCACGGCGCGAACTGCTGGCACGCAACGGCATCACGCTGCCCGAGTTCAACGAGTTTCTGGCTGTCAATCTGGCGGGCGAGACCGTATCGCAGGTGTACGAGGCGGGCAGAGCGTTCAACCTGGTGGTCAAGGCCGCCAACTACAACGAAATAAGCGACCTGATCATCGACACGCAGGACGGACGCAAGGTGCCTTTGTCCGATGTGGCCGACATCATATCGAGCGCCGGCCCCAACACCATCAACCGCGAGAACACCCAGCGCAAGATAGTCATCTCTGCCAACACCACCGGCAGGGCACTGAGCGACGTGGTGGCCGACATCAAGACTGCGGTAGACAACAATATCCAGTTGCCCGAGGGCTATCATATAGAGTATGGTGGACAGTTTGAGAGCCAGGAGCATGCTTCACGGGTGCTCTATCTCACCTGCACGATAGCCATCGCCATCATCTTCCTGCTGCTGTTCATGCAGTTCCGCAGCACGATGGAGGCCGGTGTGATACTGCTCAATCTGCCACTGGCGCTCATCGGCGGCATCTTTGCCATCGTCTTCACCACCGGCGAGGTGAGCATTCCCGCCATCATCGGCTTCATCTCGCTCTTCGGCATCGCCACGCGCAACGGCATGCTGCTCATCACCGAGTACAAGCGGCTGCGCACCGAAGAGGGCAAGACCGTGAAGGAAGCCATCATCGAAGGCTCACTCTCACGACTCAACCCCATACTCATGACAGCCCTCACCTCGGCGCTGGCTCTGGTGCCGCTGGCACTCGGCGGCGACCTGCCCGGCAACGAGATACAGTCGCCCATGGCCAAGGTGATACTGGGCGGACTCATCAGTTCGACATTACTCAACGCATTTATCATACCTATCATTTATGAAAAGATATCTCATCGCAATTAGCGCCATGCTCGCTACGCTGACGGCAGCAGCCACCGGCACAGACAGCATCGGCGACATACTCAGGCAGATAGCCGCCAACAACCTGACGCTCAAGGCACAGGCACACAAAAGCGAGGCCGACGTGCTGGACATCAAGGCCGACAACGCGCTGGGCGGCCCATCGGTCGAATACAGTCCTTTCTTCAAAAAGGGATATTCGGGCGTGGTCGAGAGCGAGCTCGTGGTCAGCCAGGAAATCAAGTTTCCTACCAAGTACAAGGATTGCAGCCGGCTCGCAGGCATGCAGAGGAACGCCGGCCAGCAGCAGCTGCTCAAGCAGAGAAGGGACATGCTGCTCGAGGCCGAGCTGATTTGCCTGGACATCATACGCCTCAACCAGACGCTCAGTATGCTCAACCAGCGTCTCACGGGCAGTGAGCAACTGCGCAGTATGTACGAGCAGCGTATGGAGGTGGGCGACGCCAACATCCTGGAACTCAACAAGGTGAAACTCGATGTCATGGAGGTGAAAGCCCTGGTGACCGAAGCGCGCAACGAGCGCATACTGCTGCTCCAGCAGCTCCAGCAGCTCAACGGTGGACAGGCCATAGAGGTCAACATGACCACCATGCCCGAGTTTGCAGCCATCACAGACTACAAATCGTTTGAAGCGCTGGCGCTGGCCAACGACGCCGACATCAAGACAGCCGAAGCCTCGCTCAAGACAGCCGAGATGGACATGAAGATACAGAAGAGCGAGTGGCTGCCCAACCTCACGGTGGGCTACCGCAGGAACACCGAGGAGGGAGAGCCTGTCAACGGAATGATGGTGGGCATGAGCTTCCCGCTCTACAGCAACAGCAAGAAAATCAAGGCTGCCCGTGAGCGCAAGCAGAGTGCCGAGATACAGGTGATGCAGTCGCGCCAGGAAGCCGAGGCCTCTATCAGGTCGCGCTACCAGCAGCTCAAGGGGCTGCAGCAGGTGCTCGACCACAGCGACGTCAAGATGATGAACGAGAGTATCGCCCTCTTTGCCAAAGCGCTGAAGCAGGGAGAAATCACCGCGCTGGTCTACTACGAGGAAATCAACAATATCTATCAGAAACTGCAACGCCACATCGACCTGCACTGCCAGAGCACCAAACTCCTGGCCGAACTGCACAAGAACGAGTTGTAACACGCCAGACACCACTATCGCCACAGCGGCTGCCGTCATCTGTAGAGTAGAGACGGCAGCCGCTGTTTGGTTTACTGGGGTGCAGGGGCCAATGATACAGGTCAATAAGACACCATGAAAACGAAGAAAGACACCGCGCCAGCACCGATGTGTGGACAAAAGATGATACCTTTGCAGTCGTTTTTAAGGACACTTACATTATTACCGTTTTAGCAACAACACTTATGCAAGTATTTACGTACAAACCCAAACTGGTTTCTACCCTGAAACACTATAACCGTAGTAAATTTATGCAAGACCTCATGGCCGGCATCATCGTGGGCATCGTAGCCCTGCCGTTGGCCATCGCCTTTGGCATCGCTTCGGGCGTAACGCCCGAGAAGGGCATCATCACCGCCATCGTGGCAGGCTTCATGGTGTCGGTATTCGGCGGAAGCCGCGTGCAGATAGGCGGACCTACAGGTGCTTTCATTATCATCATCTACGGCATCATACAGCAATACGGCATACAGGGACTCACCATCGCTACACTCATGGCAGGCGTGTTCCTGATACTCTTCGGTGTGTTGCGTCTGGGTACAATCATCAAGTATATACCCTATCCTATCGTGGTGGGATTTACGAGCGGTATCGCCGTAACCATCTTTACCACACAGATCAAGGACTTGTTGGGGCTGACTATGGCGACGGTGCCCTCGGACTTCACCGAGAAGTGGATAGCCTACTTCCACGACATCAGCACGATAGACTGGTGGACGGCGATGGTGGGCATAGTGAGCATCGTGATTATCACGCTCACGCCCCGATTCAGCAAGAAGATTCCCGGCTCGCTGGTGGCTATCATCGTGATGACCCTGGCGACTCTGATACTCAAGCAGTTTTATGGCGTGACAAGCATAGAGACCATAGGCGACCGCTTCTCCATCAACAGCGAACTGCCCAACGCCACCGTGCCCGCCCTATCGTGGGATATCATCAAGAGCCTGGTGTCGCCGGCGCTTACCATTGCCATCCTCGGCGCCATAGAGAGCCTGCTCTCTGCCACGGTGGCCGACGGTGTGATAGGCCATCACCATGACTCCAATACCGAGCTCATCGGACAGGGTCTGGCCAACCTCGCCTCGCCCCTCTTCGGCGGCATCCCTGCCACCGGAGCCATAGCCCGCACCATGACCAATATCAACAACGGCGGCCGCACCCCTGTAGCCGGTATCATCCATGCGGTGGTGTTGCTGCTCATCTTCCTCTTCCTCATGCCGCTGGCGCAGTATATCCCCATGGCGTGTCTGGCAGGCGTGCTGGTGGTGGTGTCGTACGGCATGAGCGGCTGGCGTTCGTTTGCCATGCTGATGAAGAACCCCAAGAGCGATGTCAGCGTGCTGCTTATCACCTTTATCCTGACCATACTCTTCGACCTGACCATAGCCATCGAGGTGGGCCTCATCATCGCCTGTCTGCTCTTCATGAAGCGTATGGCTGAGACCAGCGATGTCAAGGTAATCATGGACGAGATAGACCTGACCGACGAGACCGACGTGAGACTGGAGAACAACGAGCACCTCACCATCCCCACCGGCGTGGAGGTGTACGAAATCAACGGCCCCTACTTCTTCGGTGCCGGCAACAAGTTTGAGGAAATCATGGCCAACTTCGGCGACCGCCCCAAGGTGCGCATCATCCGTATGCGTAAGGTGCCGTTTGTCGACTCTACCGGCATACACAACCTTACCAATCTGTGTATGATGAGCCGCAAGGAGGGCATACAGATTGTGCTGTCGGGAGTGACTCCCAAGGTAGAACAGGTGCTCGAGCACGCAGGCTTCTACCAGATTGTGGGCAAAGAGAACATCTGCAGCCACATCAACCTGGCTCTGGAGCGTGCCAAGGAAATCATAAGATAAACCGCCATCGCCCCCTGCTGGCGGGCGACCCACGCGCGTATATATAATAAGGTAAGGACTTGGAGTGTGACTGCTCCAAGTCCTTACCTTAATTATATATATAGACACCAGAAGGCTGCCGCAGGATAAAGGACTAAGGCTTCAGCCACTCGTCCTTGTACTGCTTGGGCGTCTTGTTCATGCTCTTTCTGAATACCATGATGAAGTAGGCGGTATCGCTGTAGCCGCACGCCTCTGCCACCTGAGCCACCGTCATGTCGGCGGTCTGCAGGAGTTCGCAAGCCTTCCGGATGCGGCGCGAGGTGATATATGCCGCCGAGGTGAGACCCGTATGTTGCTTGACCTTACGCGTGAAGGTGGCACGGGTGACCCCGAAGCGAGCCGCCAGATCGGCGAGGTCTATGTCGCCTTCGCCGATACGGCTGTCTACATACTGCTGCACCTCGTCGATGAAGTCGGGAGTGCGGTCGGTGGTCTCTGCTTGCCCGTCGGCATCGTTGACAACCGGCACGGAGCCAGCATACTTGTCGCGCAGCATACGCCGCTGCCGGAGCAGTAGACTTACGCGCATCAGGAGTTCGTCGGCACGGAACGGCTTGAGCAGATAGGCGTCGGCACCAGCCTGAAAACCCTTCATGCGACCACGCACCGAAGAGTCTGACGACACCATGACGATGGGGATATGACAGGTGGCAGCCTGCGCACGCACACCCTCGCAGAGCTGATAGCCATCCATGACGGGCAACACGCCGTCGGTGATAATCAGGTCGGGCGCAGCAATTCTGATTTTATGCAGACCGTCTTCACCATTGGAGGCAAAGAACACCTTGTAATGGTCTTTCAGCTGGTCGGCAACGTAGCGGGCCACCTGTGCCGACTCTTCGACGATGAGTATGCGTGGCTTGTTGTCAGCTTCGGCTTCGACGACAGGGGGCATGTCGGCATCGGCAGGAGATAGAGCGGCAGGAGTGTGGAGGGTCTTCTGCTCGGTGAGGCGAGGATAGTCGTGGTCGCCATGACGCAGGGGGATGGTGATGATGAACTGGGCATACTCGCCCAGCTTGCTCTTCAACTTGATATCGCCACCCATAGCTCGTATGGCAGCCTGCACCGCCTGGATATTCAGCCCCACATGCATATAGATTTCAGAGGTATTCTTGCTGTCATAGGGCTTGAGCAGGTCTTTGACTACCTCGGGCGACATACCCTGGCCGCGGTCTTTGAGTTCGAGCCTGAGCATGCGCCTCTCGATAGACATGCTGATATAGAGGTCGGACTGGTTGTAGGCATGGTGCAACATATCAGTCAGCAGATTGCCAAGAATCTTGTCGACATAATCGGGCACGAAGTCGGCCTCTATCTTGTTGCGCTTGGAGGTCACCACAAGACGTATCTGGCGCTTCGCGGCCTCATGGCGATAGGCTTCGACCAGCATGCGTACATATCCCACGATGTCGTCGTGACACCACTGTGCCTCGTCGACGGGTCTGATGCTGATATTGGTGATATCCACCACACTGTCTACCAGATGGAGCAGACGACGAGAGGCTGCCTGAAGCTGCGACACCTCGTCGCGTATCTGCTGGTTGTCGGTCTGCGACTCTATGGAGTTGCCCGCCGACTGGATGATGGTCACCGGTGTGCGCAGTTCGTGCGAGATATTGGCGAAGAAGCGCACACGGGCGTCGCGGAACTCCCTGTAGGCGGCAAGCGTGCGGGTGCGGATGCGCAGGAGGTAATAGGAGAACGCCAAGAGGACTATCATACCTACCATGATGAGCGTAAACACGAGCCATCCACTCTCCTGCTGCTTGCGCATACGGTCCATATCCTTGCGCACATAGTTGAGCTTGCGCGTATTGTCGGCCATGAGCTCGTCTATCTGCACATTCTGGATATCACCCAGTTTCTCCAGGTTCATCACCGTGTCGTTCCAGTTCTTGTAGTCGACATAGGCAGCGAGGGCTTTGGCTGTATTGCCCGACTTGCGATAAATCTGATAATAGAGCAGGGCTATCTGAGAGCGGTCGCCAGGCGAGTTGATTTCGTCGGCGGTCATCTTGGCCTCCTGCAGATACTCGATGGCGGTGGCGGTCATCTGTCGCTTGATGTAGACACGCGCAAGGCTTATGCAGGACCGCAGGCGGAGATAGCGGTCGGAGTGGGCCATCAGGGTAATATAAGCCTTGTCGTACTCGGCAGTGGCCTTGGCATAGTCGCCCCTATCCTCGTAGAGGCCGCCATACTCGATACGAATGAGCGCCATACCCACCTCGTCGTTAATGAGCTGTTTCTGCTCCATGGATTTCTGGAAATAGAACTGGGCAGAGTCGAGGTTGTTCTGGGCTCTGAACACTCTGCCTATATCAGAATAGTTGAGCGCCATACCAAAAGCGCTGCCCAACTTGATTTCGCCGGCAAGCGAGCGCCTGAAGTAGTCGAGGGCTGCCTTGTAGTTGCGGATGGTATAATAGATTTTTCCCAGACCGTTGAGTATCTTCAGCTGACTCTTGAAGGCCGCGGCAGTGGTGTCGCTCCACTGCTGGCAGTAGCCCAGACCAAGAGTCATGCTGCTGGTGGCAAGGTACATGGCACCCAGACGGCGGTAGTTGGTACCCAGTTCGTTGAGGGTATTGACGATTTCCATCGTGTCGCAGATACTATCGGCTACAGCCAGGCCCTGCTTGTGGGCAAGGATGGCGCGACCGAACTGGTTGTCTACACGATATGCCCTACCCAACCGCCGCAGCACGATAGACTCGCCCATACGGTTGCCCGACTGGCGGTAGACTTGGAGCCAATGCTTCAGGTCGGTGGTGTCGGCCACCGCGTTCAACTTGCGTTCTATCTGTTTGTACTCAGGGGTATTGTATATAGGTACCGTCTTCTTGTCGCTACAGCCAGCAAGAAGCAGCAGTCCCAGAACCACCGAGAGGTAATAGATGGGAAGATATGGATGCTTGATGGGTCTCATACTTTGCCGTGTTCTGTTCTCATTAATGCTAAGATGCCACAAAATTAATGAAAACCAAGAACAAGGCAAAGCAAAAGAAATATTATTTTAGGTTTTGGCCGTCTATTGGGGGCTTTATCGGCGGTTTATATCGACTCTGACGCCCATGCTGAGACCAAACTCGAAGGGCTTGTCGCTGTAGATGGTGCTGACGCCGCTGCCATTGTCGAAGTGGTAGGACACGCCGGGCTCGATATAGAGGCTCACGGCGCGGGTGGCACGATACTCGGCGCCGGCAGACAGCTGTACAGACAGCTGGGGACGGCTCATCTTGACATCTTCGTTGCGCTGCTGACCGGTATAGCTCACCGTGCGACGGCCCTTGACCAGTTTCTCTACCTCGCCGCCAGCGGTGAGATAGACATTGACATGGCGGTTGCCCCATACATTGTAGCCCACAGCCACAGGCACGCCGATGAAGTGGAGATGCTGGTCGATGTCCTCGCCGCCCATCTCTATCTCTGACGAGTGATAGCTGTAGTTGACGCCGGTCTGCACGCTCCAACGGTCGTCGAGCGAGTAGCGCAGAGAGAGGCCTCCCTTGACGGGCAGCTTGTGATGGGTGCGGCCACCGCTCCTGCCCATAGGAAGCATGGGCACACGGCTGGGGTGGATCATATCGCCGCTGCCATAGACGTCATTGTCCGCTAAAAAGCCACTGCCGGCAGGCAGTTCGGAAGGGATGACAGAGTTGCCAGACTGGGCGCCGCGCACGTAGGCGCCAATCGACATGGGATGGGAGCGGCGGGTGGATGGATAATGTATCACTCTGCGCTCGGTCTTTCTGACGGTAGAGCCCGACGGGGAGACAGGCTTCGAGGTGGCAGCAGGCTTGGTGGCAGTCTGGCTGTCGGCATCGGTCGGGCGCGGCTCCATCACCTCACATTCGGGCTCGGGCTCTATATTATATATAGGTGTAGAGACGGCGGGCGTAGTATTGTCGGCGAGCATCACCTCCCTGACGGCGGTGGGGCTGAGGGTTGCCTTCCATCGGCGCACGGCAGAGACCAGTGAACTGGGATCGCCAGCAGTCTGGACGTCGGTGGCAGTGGCTACGGCAGAGGGCTGCACCGCATGGGTGGTGGGCAATGAGGCTGTCGGCGCCATCTCGGGAGCCGAGGGGGTAAGCACAAATACGGCTACGACAACGGCTGCTGCCACCGCTGCCAGAGCTGCTATACGCTGGGTCCACAGAGGCACTACAGGGGCTTTGCGCGAGGTGGCTTCCAGGGGCTTCAGCCCGCGGCGCTGCATCTCGGCCACGATGTCATCATACAGTCCCTCAGGAACATCAGCCTCATAATGCTCCATCTTCTGCTGTATGCGATTAATCCATTTGTCGTTGGTTGTCATATCTGTCTTTTATAGTCTTTTATCATTTGTGCGAGCATTGTGCGTGCCCGCTTGTACTGCGACGCCGAGGTGTCGGGCTTGATGCCGAGCGCTGCGGCTATCTCCTTGTGGCTCTTGCCCTCGATGGCATAGAGGTTGAAGACGGTGCGATAGCCTACGGGCAGTCGTCTTATCATGTCCAGGATTTCGCCCTCGCTGAGTCCGGCGACATCGGGTTCGTCGGTGGTGTCATCGGCTATGTTCTCGACCTCGCCCATCATGGTTGTCGACGCTTGGGCACGCAGAAACATCAGCGCCTGGTTGATGGTGATGCGCGCCATCCATGCCTGGAGCGAGCCCCGACCCTGATAGGTGAAGGAAGAGATATGGGTATAAATCTGGATGAGCGACTCCTGCAGCACATCTTTCTGGTCGTCGGCGTCGGTGATGTATCGGGCGCAGATACCGGCAAGCACGCCTGCATAGGAGTCGTACAGACGACGCATGGCCGAGGCATCGCCCCGGCCAAACAGTTGTATTATCTGTTGTTCGATATCTGCTTGATACAATCGCATAGGATAGCACGTCGCCCGTGGGGCCACACCCGCTACGGGGCATGGCCTCGGGACTCAAAACACTGTTATTTGCGGGTACAATACTTGAACTGCGCCTTCTTTTCGCCAGTGAACGACTGCCACTTGACGGTGAGCAGCACGGTCTTGCCTTCGGTGTCGGGCAGCTGGTTGAGACGGAAAGCTATCAGTCCGTCGGCAGGATAGCCAGAGACATCGCCGTGGGCATTGTGACGAATTTCCACCGTGTAGGGTTCGTTGCACTTCACGAGGTTGAGCTCGTGGGGCTTGTTGCTGCCAAAGAGGGTGCGGAAGCGCAGGGTGAAATATCCGTCTTCGACCACCGTGGCCCAGCTGTTGACTACCTCTATCGGGTCTTTGCCGTAAGTCTGGTCGTCGTCAGCGCTGTGGAGCACCATAGGTTTGGTGCGTATGGTGTCAATCCAGTTGACATAGACCGAGCGTGAATTGTGTCCGGTGGATTTCTGATCTTCCTTGAAGTTGACGAGGGCTCTCACCTCCTTGCCGCCATAAGGGGCTGTCTTGATATTGGTAGGTACGAGCGTGGTGGCATCGTCGAGCTGCATATAGAAGGCACCTGTCTCGGCATTGGTCTTCAGTGTGACCAGTGCATTGGGGAAGTAGGTGCTTCCGTTATCATCGTCATCGTTGCAGGACTGCAGGGTGAAAGAAGAGACTGCCAACACGAGGCAGAGGGTAAGGAATTTCAATTTGTTCATATCTGTCTTTTGCTTTTTGTTTCGTCTATTAAATGCAGCCGCAGCCATTTCCTTGCACGTATTTACCTTTTTTAACCATTAGGAATGGCTTCCCTGCACCACGGTCATCACGCCAAGGAGCGCGGAAACGCACGCGCTGAAGCGGGAGCAGACGGGCTGCATCGCGATAACTGCCACAAAAATAATACAAACCACGCGGAGAAAGAAATAAATTCTCCGTTTTCTTGTCGGTTGCCATCGTTTTCGTGTCGGCTGCCATCGTTTTCTTGTCAGCTGCCATCGTTTTCTTAATCAGTTGTCATCGTTTACTTGACAGCAGCTATTGTTATCGTGCGTCCACAACCACCGGCGGCATCAGAGCGAAGGGACAGTCCGACGGCCATCGGGCGCATCGGGCAAGGGCGGCACGCATTTTCGACAGTGATGGCATAGAAGTTAATTTCGGGGTTTGAAACCGTCATTGCAAACCCTGCAATCAGCGTTTCTGAACTTGAAACCATCATTTCAAACCCCAAAATCAGGTTTAAGGAGGTCGGCGGAAGTTTGGGGGATATATATAAATAAGGTGGGGATGTATTTGCTTCGGTTTGCACTATTTACGGCTCCCGCCGTGAAGGTAGGCGGCACCTCAAGAATAAAAATAAACGAGTTTATTTTGTATTCTCTTCGGTTTGCACTACCTTTGGATAAGGTAGGCTGCGTCTCAACAATGCAAAATGAAAAAACATTGGTTTTTTCTTTGCATTGTCTTCGACTTGCACTACCTTTGCAGATATGGAAATAAATCTTCTTACTACGGCGGAAGCCGAAAAGCTGAACGAGCTTATTGACAACGCCCAACAGATAGTAGTGACTTGCCACAAGTCGCCCGACGGCGACGCTATGGGTGCAAGCCTGGCGTGGACAGACTATCTCTCTGCCCAGCGTGATAAAAAAGTGACAATGGTAGTGCCCGACGCCTATCCCGACTTTCTGCATTGGCTGCCGGGAACAGAACGCGTGGTGCGCTATGACAAGCATAAGGACCAGGTGGCTGAAATCATGACTCACGCCGACCTGATATTCTGCATCGACTTCAATGCTATGTCGCGCGTAGACGAAATGACAACGGTGCTCACCGAAGCCACAGGCCACAAGGTGATGATGGACCATCACCTGAACCCCGAAAAGGAGGGCATGGAGCTGATGGTGTCGCATCCCGAGCTGAGCAGCGCCTCTGAGGTGGTGTTCCGCGTGGTATGGCAGTTGGGTGGTTTTGACATGATGACCCGCCGCTGCGCCACACAGATTTACTGCGGCATGATGACCGACACGGGAGGGTTTACCTACAACTCCACCCGTCCGGAGATATATTATATAATAGGTCAGCTGCTCACCAAGGGCATCGACAAAGACCGCATCTACCGCAATGTGTACAACAACTACAGTTGCTGGGCCATGAGGCTGAGGGGATATATCATCTCGCAGAAGTTCAATTACTTTGAAGACTATCATGCCTCTTACTTCACCATCACCCGCAGCGATATGGCGCGCTTTCACTTCATCAAGGGCGACGCCGAAGGGCTGGTCAACGAGCCGCTGCGCATCAAGGGCATGAAGCTCTCTATCTCGCTGCGCGAAGACGACCGCCACGACAATCTGATATGGGTGAGTCTGCGCTCGGTCGATGACTTCCCCTGCAACGAGATGGCTGCCAGACACTTCAACGGCGGCGGACACCTCAACGCCAGCGGCGGCAAGCTCTGCTGCACGATGGACGAGGCAGAGAAGGCTGTGAGAGAAGCCATCATAGACTTCTCCGACAAGCTGAAATAAACTTAATTCGAGATAAAATGAAAACAAGAAAATGGCTCATGATAGCCGCCATGGGACTGATGCTGACTGCCTGTCAGGAGAAGAAGCAGCCCTACAACATCATCGTAAAGAAGGAGCAGGCACCCAAGCCTACCAAGACTCTGGCCATAGGCGACTATGTGCAGAAGTATCACGTAGAGTGGCTGGGCAAGGACTATACGATAACGGTAGCGGCAAAGGCTGACTCGACGCTGGACAAGGTGAGCGACGGCACACGCAAATACTACGACAACCGCATCGCGCTCACCATCGACCGCGAAGACGGCACACAGTTTCTGCACCGCGAGTTTACCAAAAACGATTTTTCCGCCCATGTCGATGCCGGCTACCTGGACAACAGTGCGCTGGTGGGTATCGTGTACGACAAAATCGATGGCGACAACCTCACCTTTGCTGTCAGCGTGGGCTCGCCCGACAAATCGAGCGACGACTACGTGCCCCTGCTCATCAAGATAGGACGCACGGGCAGTGTCTCCGTGAGCAAAGACACACGCCTGGACACCAGCTCGGCTGACGAAGCGGCAGATGAAGTATTCTAACCCTAAAAAACATAATCATGAAGAATGTAATCACAGCGCTCCTGCTCTGCATCTCGATAGAAGCATCGGCACAGACCATGGGCAATCCTATGCCCAACGTTTCGGCGGAAGAAAATCCGCTGCAGACCATCAACAACACGCCCGGCCTCTGCGCCATCTTCCGCACATGGGGTTTCATAGGCGACAGCCTGTGTAGCGGCGAGATGGAGAGTCGCGACGAGAATGGCAAGCTGGGTCATCACGACATGTACGAATACTCGTGGGGCCAGTTCCTGTGCCGTGCCTGTGGCGCCGAGGGCGAGAACTTCAGCCGCGGAGGTCAGACCGCCAAGGGATGGATAGCCGACGACACCAAGCGCGGATGGGCATACTGCAAGATGAACCCCAAGCAGGCTTACATCGTGGCTATGGGTGTAAACGACTATACACGCCGCAAGCGCAACAACCTGAAGTGTGGCAGTCTGGACACCGACGTAGACCTCAAGGACTACAACAACAATGCCCCGACCTATGCCGGCTATATGGCTGGCATCATACAGCGACTGCAAAGCATACAGCCCAAGGCAAAGATATTTGTGGTGACACGCCCGCAGACCGACAAGGGCAACAACGCCTATGACGAGTTCAACGAGGTGGTGCGCGGGCTGGCACGTATGTTCAGCAACGTATATGTCATCGACCTCTTCAAGCACGCCCCACTCTATGACGCCGATTTCCAGGACCGTTATTACGTAGGAGGCCACCTCAATGCGATGGGCTACGAGTACACGGCACGTGTATTCATGACCTACATAGACTGGATTATCCGCAACAACTATAAAGAATTCAAGGAAGTGGCCTTCATTGGTACCAAACTCCACTATACGCCTGATAATGAGTTGAAAAAGAAGAAATAGCATCATCCCGGGCATGCCAAAGATACCCATAAATGACCCATGGGGATAAAAAACATGCCCAAAAATTTGCAAGACTCAGAAAAAAGCACTACCTTTGCACTCGCAAATGAGAAATATCGCGGAGTGGAGCAGTTGGTAGCTCGCCAGGCTCATAACCTGGAGGTCGCATGTTCGAGTCCTGCCTCCGCAACTACAACGTCCGAAAAGCAAATAACCAAGGCTTTTCGGACGTTTTTCGTATATACACCCGTACAGGGGTCGGACAGTAAGGCCCAGATATATATCGGGTGAGCCATAATATAGCAACAGTTCTATTATCGGTCATCCCGAAACATCCCGAAACAAAAAGGCGCTATCCGTACTGCCTCTTTCGCGCTGTGGAGAGCGCTGTGGGCCATGCGGATAGCGCAGATGTTGACGGCTTGATGGCTGCGGTAGCAGGCAAGCCGATGATGGGTTCTTTAGAACAGGTGTGAGGGATAAACGCCCTCGTCAATGAGGCTCTGGATGCGGGCTACCACACTATCGCGGTCGGCAGCATAGGTCACGCCAAACCACTTGCTGGTGGTATCGAGCACCTTGACGGTAGCGGTCTTCTCGTTGATGAGCTTGTTGACCATCAATGGGATGAAGAACTCTGCCTTCAGGTTTTCCATATTCTTCTTGTCGCTGAGGAACTCCTTGAAGTAAGCCTCGCTATAGTCGAAGTAATCGGGAGTGAAACCCCACATATTCATACTTACGGGCGTGTTGTCCTCGACAGCTACCCACTGGCCCTGCTCGTCCTTGTAGCATACGGGGCCATTGACGCGCATAATCTCGGTGCGCTCAACCACGGTGGTAAGGTGACCAGCCTCGTCCTTAGAGCAGATACCGCGAGCCACGGTACCGTTCTCGCTCAGCGTATTGCCTACACGGAAGCCCACCATAGCATAATCGTTCTTGGCGCCCTCGGGCAGCTCTGACAGGAACTTGCCAATCACCATGAAGGCATCACGGTTGTAGAAGTCGTCGCAGTTGATGACGCAGAAAGGCTCCTTGATGATATCCTTGGCCATGAGCACGGCGTGGTTGGTACCCCAAGGCTTCTGACGGCCTTCGGGCACGCTGAAGCCCTCGGGCAGCGCGTCGATAGACTGGAAGCATATCTCGGCGGGGATATGTCCCTCATATTTGGAAAGAACCTTATCGCGGAAATCCTGCTCAAAGTCCTTACGGATTACGAAGACGATTTTGCCAAAACCAGCCTGGATGGCGTCGTAGATAGAGTAGTCCATAATGGTCTCACCATTGGGACCCAGACCGTCGAGCTGCTTGAGCCCACCGTAGCGGCTTCCCATACCAGCCGCAAGAAGTAACAATGTAGGTTTCATATTATATAATAATGTGTTAAGTTATAGTCACCATGCAAAAGTAATCAAAAAAAATCGGAATACACAGCACCTTTACTGATAATTTATGCCATCGTCCTATTTTTGTCTGTAATGTCCGAAATCTTGCCAACCACCACGCTGCGGCTTGCATCGATTTCGGTCATCACGGCGATTACGACAAAGACAGGCGGCGCCTCAACCATGCAAATTGAAAAAACATTCGCTGTATTGTCTTCGGCTTGCACTACTCTATGGCTCACCATGAAGGTAGGCGGCGCCTCAACAATACAAATTGAAAAAACATTCGTTTTTCCTTTGTATTGTCTTCGGCTTGCACTACCTTTGCAATATGATTGACATAAACGAGATAAAGGACAAGCGGATAGCCGTGCTGCTCTCGGGCGGCGTCGACAGTTCGGTGGTGGTATACGAGCTGGCCCGCATGGGGCTCAAGCCCGACTGCTTCTACATCAAGATAGGGCCAGAGGAACAGGAGGAATGGGACTGCACCTCTGAGGAAGACCTGGAGATGGCCACGGCTGTGGCCGGAAGGTTCGGATGCCGCCTGCAGGTGATAGACTGCCACCGCGAATACTGGGACCAGGTGACGCGATACACCATGGAGAAAGTCAAGGCGGGCTATACGCCCAACCCCGACGTGATGTGCAACAGGCTCATCAAGTTTGGCGCCTTCGACGAGAAGATGGGGCACAACTACGACCTGATTGCCACCGGCCACTACGCCCAGACGGAAATCATAGACGGACGCAAATGGCTCTGCACCAGCCCCGACCCGGTCAAAGACCAGACCGACTTTCTTGCCCAAATCTACGACTGGCAGCTGCGCAAGGCGCTCTTCCCCATAGGTCACTATGAGAAAGACGAGGTACGCCAGATAGCCGAACGCGAGCATCTGATCAACGCCCGACGTCGCGACAGCCAGGGTATCTGCTTCCTGGGGCAGATAGACTACAACGAATATATACGCCGATACCTGGGTGAGAACCCCGGAGACGTGATAGAATGGGAAACCGGCAAGCGCATTGGCGGCCATCGTGGACTCTGGTTCCACACCATCGGCCAGCGCAAGGGCCTCGGGCTGGGCGGCGGTCCCTGGTTTGTCATCAAGAAGGATGTGGAAAAGAATATCCTGTACGTCAGTCACGGTTACGACCCTGAGACTGCGTACAAGCAAGAATTCAAGATACATGATTTTCATTTCCTCACAGTCGGTTTCGACAAAGATGAAACCGACGTGACGTTCAAGATTCGCCATACTCCCGACTACCATCACGCCACCATCCGACAATGTGGGGATGGCTGTTATATGGTCTATTCGGCTGAGAAGATACATGGCGTGGCGCCGGGTCAGTTCTGCGTCATCTACGACCACGAGCACCACCGCTGTTATGGTTCAGGAGAGATTACTTTGTAGTAGTCTCTTCTTTTTTTTCACCCTTGTCTTTCACCGTGGCTTCATAGGCGCGCTTCACGGGGTCCTTCTCGTCCATCTTCTGCAGAGCCTGCTTGACTTTGCGCGTACGTCGGCGACGGGACCGGCCTTTGAAGTCAAAGATTTTCACGAGATCAAAATCGACCACACTCGTCTTGGGATTGAGCAGCTGGCGTTCCTTTGGGTCGGTGACACCCCACTGCTCCACATTCTCACGCAGACGCTTGGACAAGTCCTCGCCCACCACCTCGACTTCGCCCAGGGTGCGGGTGCGGGGAATCAGACCGATAGAGTCGCCCACTTCCTTGAAGCCCATCGAGTGGGTGAGATACTTGGGATGACTCACCGTGATGGTATCAAACTTCTCGGGCAGAACGAGTTGGCCCGTATAGGGCGTGGTGTAGGTTCTGGACTTGTCGACCCTTACCCTCACCTGACGGATGGGCACCCGGGTCTCCAGGTCATAAATCACCACTTTCTTCTGGGCGTAGGCCGACACGGAGAACAGGCATAGCAGCGAAAAGAGTACACGATAGTTCATGACAAGTATCTTACTATTGAGTTTGTAATTCTGCAAAAGGCGGCCCATGCGGAACTCGCACTGCCGCCTTTTAGGTATGTATCAGGCTCTATTCGAGTCCCATTTCCTTCATCGCCTTTGCCGCTGCTTTGCCTACAGCCTCGTGGGCCTTCTGTCCAGCCTCATTGGCTTTCTCATTGATTTTGGCGTTGGCTTTGGCAGCAGCCTCGTTGACCTTGGCTTTGGCGTCAGACTTGGCAGCCTCGACAGCCTCTTTGGCTTTGGCATCTACCTTCTTGGCAGCCTCTTCGGCAGCATTCTGCGCGGCTTCGGGCATACTTGTTACGCTGTTTACCAGATTGCTCACCTCACTGTCTTCGCCAGCGATGGCAGTAATCTGTGCCGCATGCTCCTTCAGATATGTCTGGGCCTTGGCCATATATACCTTGGCTTCTTCGAGCTTGCCCGCCTTGACCAGCTGGGCATATTTCTCCTTGATGGCAGCGAGGGTCTTCATCAGCGCATTGGGGTCCTTGCTCTTGAGCTGGGCATCGAGCATACTTACTACATCATCGTCTACAGGGGCAGCCACCTCTATGGTTTCGCCTTCGGCAGGGGCTTTCTGCTTGTTGCCGCAACTTGCCAAGGCGGTCATGGCGAGGATGCCGGCAAAGAAAAACAATTTCTTCATATTCTTATCTTTATTGTTTATAGACCTGAGTCTCTTGTCTGCAAAGATAGTATATTGCAGCTTTAGCCCAATGGGTTATTAAGATGATTTAACCCACTACCCTACCAATTTATAATTAATTTGGCAAGGCGCAGCAGTTTATCCCCTTTTGGCCGGGCCATACGCCATCAGCTGCTGCCAGTCATCGGCCAGCCTGCGGATGCTGGGCAGAATGACATTGGCGCCCTCGCGGGCCAAGGCCTCATCGGGCAGCGGACCGCTATTGACGCCGATGGTGAATATCTGGGCTGCCACGCCTGCTCTTACGCCCATCGGCGCATTCTCTACCACTATACCCTCCCAGGGTTTCATGTTGCCTGCCAGTTCCAGACCTTTCAGATAGGGGTCGGGGGCGGGCTTTCCGTGGCTCACATTGTATGCCGACACGATGTGCTGTTCGTCGACAAAGTCTCCGAAGTCGTTGACAAGGCGCTGGATGAGGGGTTTCTGTCCGCTCCCGGTAACCACACAGATGGTCAGTCCAGCCTCACGTATCTGCTTCATCAGGTCTACGACGCCATCGAATATCCCGGCTTCGGGCATCTGGTGAAACAGACGCGCCTTTTCGTCGTAGATGGCTTGGGCCTCAGCCTCGGTGAGTTTCTTTCCCGTCTGGCGCTCGGCATAGATGCGTATGGTGTCGACACCCTTCATGCCCTCGGTGGCATAGGAGTCTTCGGCGGTGAAGTGGAGCCCATTGGCGCTCATAGCCTGCTGCCATGCCACGGCATGATTGGGCATGGAGTTGTAGAGCACGCCATCCATATCGAAGAGCACGCAGCGAAATCCCTTCCACTCGTCCTTGCTGGCGAGCTGATGGCCATCGACCATACGGTCCAGGTATCTGTTAATCTCTCTCTCGTACATTATTATAATAATAAAGGGAGGAAGTTACTCCCCCCTTGTTATTGTATCAAGCCCAGAGGCGTTGCGATTACTTCTCGTTCTGCAGACGCTCCTGGATAGCCTTGCTCTCAGCCTCATAGCCAGGCTTGTTGAGCAGGGCAAACATATTCTTCTTGTAAGCCTCAACACCGGGCTGGTTGAACGGATTGACACCAAGGATGTTGCCGCTGATACCACAACCTATCTCAAAGAAGTAGATAAGCTGACCGATGTAATACTCGTTGAGCACGGGCACGCTGATGCGGATATTGGGTACGCCGCCATCCACGTGGGCGAGACGTGTACCGAGTTCAGCCATCTTGTTGACCTCATCCACACGCTTTCCGGCGAGGAAGTTGAGACCGTCGAGGTTCTCATCGTCATGAGGGAAGTCGAGTTCGCGGTTGGGAGTCTCTACCGAGATGACCGTCTCGTAGATAGAGCGCTCGCCATCCTGAATCCACTGGCCCATAGAGTGCAGGTCGGTGGTGAAGTCGCAAGATGCGGGGAAGATACCCTTGCCATCCTTGCCTTCGCTCTCACCGTAGAGCTGCTTCCACCACTCAGCGATGAAGTGGAGCTTGGGCTGGTAGTTGACCATAATCTCAATCTTCTTGCCACCCTCATTGTAGAGAGCGTTGCGCACGGCAGCATACTGTGCAGCGATATTCTCGCCGAAAGGCACATTCACGCCAGTAGCCTTCTCCATATCAGTAGCACCAGCCACGAGAGCCTTGATGTCGAAACCAGCACAGGCTATAGGCAGCAGACCCACGGGAGTGAGCACAGAGAAGCGGCCACCCACGTTGTCGGGAATGATGAAGCTCTTGTAGCCTTCCTTGTCGGCACAGGTGCGTGCGGCACCGCGCTTGGCATCGGTAACAGCCACTATCACCTCACGAGCCACGTCCTTGCCCATCTGGGCCTCACACTGCTTCTTGAGCAGACGGAAAGTGAGGGCGGTCTCGGTGGTGGTACCCGACTTGGAGATATTGATGACGCCGAAGCGCTTGCCCTTCAGATAGTCGGTGAGCTCAGCCAGATAGTCCTCGCTGATGTTGTTGCCGGCAAAGAGAATCTGCGGGTTCTTCTTGTCCTGAATGAGCCAGGCAAACGAGTTGCTAAGGGCTTCGATGACAGCGCGCGCGCCGAGGTAGCTGCCGCCGATACCGGCTACCACTACTACCTCACACTTCTCTCTGAGGGTGTTGGCAACAGCCTGGACTTCATCGAGGAAATCAGGAGTAATACTTGATGGCAAGTGAAGCCATCCTAAGAAGTCGTTGCCGGGGCAAGTATTGTTCTCCAATGCCTCGAGAGCGGCTTTAGCTTTGGGTTCATACGCCTCTACCGCGCCCTCACCAAGGAAGGAAGCGGCTTTGGTAAAGTCTAAAGAAATACTTTTCATTTTAGTCTATCTAAAACTGTCTGTTAATAATTTGATTTCAATCTGGGGATTGATGCGTTCGTAGAGAATGTTGTACACCGCGTCGAGGATAGGCATATTGACATGCATGTGGCGGTTGATTTCCTTCATGCACTTCGTACCGAAGTATCCCTCGGCTATCATCTCCATCTCTATCTGTGCGCTCTTCACGCTGTAGCCCTTGCCAATCATCGAACCGAAGGTGCGGTTGCGCGAGAAGTTGGAGTAGCCCGTGACCAGCAGGTCACCCAGGTAGACGCTGTCATAGACATTGCGCTCTATGGGATTGACGGCGGTCATGAACCGGTTCATCTCCTGCACGGCGTTGGATATGAGTACCGCCTGGAAGTTGTCGCCATACTTCAGGCCCGAGCAGATGCCCGCGGCGATGGCATAGACGTTTTTCAGCACCGACGAATACTCTATGCCAAGCACATCCGACGCCACCTTGGTCTTGATAAACTCCGACGAGAGTACCTCGGTAAAGGCCTGGGCCTTTTCCTGGTCGGCACATCCCACAGTGAGATAAGAGAGGCGTTGCAGCGCCACTTCTTCGGCGTGCGACGGACCGCCGATGACGGCAAGATTGTCGTAAGGCACGTCGTAGACCCTATGGAAGTATTCAGAGCACACCAGGTTCTCATCGGGCACGATACCCTTGATGGCGGTAATGATAAACTTGTCCTTGATACGGGTCTTGAGTTTCTTCAGATGACTCTTGAGATAGGGCGAGGGAGTGACAAACACGAGCGTGTCGTAAGCCTCAACTATCTTGTTGATGTCTGAAGAGAAGAAGATTTCGTCCACATCGAAGTGCACACTTGTGAGATAGGCGGGGTTGTGACCCAGTCTTCTGAAGTCTTCGATGCGGTCGTCGCGGCGCATGTACCACCCCAGGTGGTGGGTGTGGTCTATCACTATCTTGGCGATAGCTGTAGCCCACGAGCCTCCACCGATGATGGCTGTTTTTCCTACGCTAAACATAAATCTTGTTTTGGGGTTATTTTATGCTGTTCTCAGGCCTGTGCGCTGTCTATCCACTGCTGGATAGCATCGACACCGGGCTTTTCAAACTCGAGCTTGTACTTCTTGTGTATCTCGCCCAACTTCTGCTGCAGTCCCTGAGCCTTCTGGTCCTTGATGTCGCTGATGAGGTTGAAGCCTGCCTTGCGCAGCACATACACCTCGTCCTCAGGCACACCAATGGCAGCCCACTCCTTGATGCTGCTCTGAGGTATCTTGGCCTCGGGCTTCATCTGGGGGAAGAGCATAACTTCCTGGATGTACTCCTTGCCGGTCATGAGCATCACCAGACGGTCGATGCCGATACCGATACCACTTGTGGGGGGCATGCCGTACTGCAGCGCACGCAGGAAGTCCTGGTCGATGACCATTGCCTCGTCGTCGCCCTTGTCGGCCAGTCTCATCTGCTCCTTGAAGCGCTCTTCCTGGTCGATGGGGTCATTGAGCTCAGAGTAGGCATTGGCCAGCTCCTTACCGTTGACCATCAGCTCGAAGCGCTCGGTCAGTCCGGGTTTGCTGCGGTGCATCTTGGTGAGCGGGCTCATCTCTACGGGATAGTCGATGATGAAGGTAGGCTGGATGTAGGTACCCTCGCAGTACTCGCCGAAGATTTCGTCGATGAGCTTGCCCTTGCCGAAGCTCGCGTCGATGCCTTCCATCTTGAGTTCGTCTACAGCTATGTGGCGTATCTCGTCCTCGCTCTTGCCGTAGAGGTCATATCCGGTCTTCTCCTTGATGGCATCGAGGATGGGCAGACGACGGAAGGGAGCCTTGAAGCTGATAGTCTTGTCGCCCATCTGCACTTCGGGCTTGCCGTTGACAGCCACACAGATGGTCTCGAGCAGCTGCTCGGTGAAGGACATCATCCAGTTATAGTCCTTGTACTGCACATAGAGCTCCATGCAGGTAAACTCAGGGTTGTGGAAGCGATCCATACCCTCGTTGCGGAAGTTCTTGCCTATCTCGTAGACGCCTTCAAATCCGCCCACGATGAGTCGCTTCAGATAGAGCTCGGTGGCGATACGCATGTACATATCTATATTGAGCGCATTGAAGTGGGTGATAAACGGACGGGCGCTGGCACCGCCGGCAATGCTCTGCAGCGTGGGGGTCTCTACCTCAGTATAGCCAGCCTCGTCGAAGAAGCGGCGCATGGTGCGCAGCACGGTGGCACGCTTGAGGAAGGTATCCTTCACACCGTCGTTGACCACGAGGTCTACATAGCGCTGACGATAGCGCAGCTCGGGGTCCTCAAACTTGTCGTAAGCCACACCGTCCTTATACTTCACGATAGGCAGAGGCTTGAGGCTCTTGCTCAGCAGCGTCAGCTCTTTGGCGTGAACGCTGATTTCGCCGGTCTGGGTACGGAAGACGAAACCCTTGATACCGATGAAGTCACCAATATCCATCAGTTTCTTGAACACCTTGTTGTACAAGTCTTTGTCGTCGCCAGGGCACACGTCATCACGGGTGATATACACCTGGATACGACCCTTGGAGTCTTGCAGCTCGGCAAAACTGGCCTTACCCATCACGCGGCGGCCCATCAGACGGCCGGCGATAACTACCTCGCGCTCTTCGCCATCTACAAAGTTGTCGCGGATATCGGTCGAATAAGCATTTACGGGAAATTCGTCTGCGGGATAGGGATTGATACCCATCTGTCGCAACTCTTCAAGACACTGGCGGCGTACAATCTCTTGTTCGCTAAGTTCTAATACGTTCATATATATTGTTTTTATTTACTTTCCATTCATACTGGCATGCGCCTTTGCCCCGCCCGCCTCTGCAGTAACGGGACATACGCACATTATCATCTGCAAAAGTACTCAAAAAAAACGAAATTGCATTGGTTTTTACCTTTTAATTACATCGCGAGCGCATATATTTATATAATGTGCAGGCATTCGTATTGCCTGTACGTATCGTTGTACTCTGCAGTCAGGACATGGAAAACGGAAAAAACAGTAAAAAAGAGAAAAATGAATAAAATGACGGTTACCCATTTTACTTTTCCCACTTCTCGGGGTTATATATATGAACGGCGTTCATACAACGGACCCAATTTCAACCTCAAACGACAACGAATATGAGACATTACAAAACAACCATCGTATCGATGACAGCACTAATGGCCATGCTGCTATGCTTGCCGGCTTCGGGCCATCGCCGCCCAGGCTGCCATCATCGCCTGTGGACTCCGAGACCCATGGTCGTAGTACGCACGGTGCCGACAACGGCCACCCGTGTGAGCAACCACCTCACCCAGAACCAGCGTCTGCACATGGCCCTGGCCTATCTGCAGAACAACAGATACCTCACCATCAAGCACTACGCCCGTATGACGGGACTCAGCAAGCAGATGGCCGAAGCCGAGCTCGACTCCTTCTGCTCCAGAGCCAACGGCATGCTGAAATGCCAGACCGCAGGTAGCAAAAAGGTATATAGCAAGATATAATCACCCAAACCTCACAACGAGAGAAGACGACCATGTCCATCGACGACACTTACATAGTAAAGCAGCTGAAGGCAGACACTGCCAAGGGGTTCGCCCTGCTGGTAAAGCGCTACACCGAGCCTATCTACTGGCACATACGCCGCATGGTGGTGAGCCACGACGATGCCCAGGACGCCATGCAGGAGACCTTCATACGCATCTACCGCTCAGTGGGAAACTACGATGAAATCCGCTCGCTGTCGGCGTGGATATACAAGATTGCCACCCACGAGGCGCTGCGCATCATCGGCCAACGGAAGCAGGATGAGGTTTCGGCCGACGACAGGATGGCGCTGCTCGACGAGCGCGCAGCCGACAGCTATATCGACTACAGCGACGCCGAAGCCGTCAGACTGCAACGTGCCATCCTCGCGTTGCCCGACAAGCAGCAGCTGGCCTTCAACCTGCGCTACTACGATAACATGAGTTTTGCCGAGATTGCCGACGTGACAGACTCCACGCCCGCCTCGGCCAAGACCAACTATCACATCGCCAAGGAGAAAATCATCAGATATATGAACAATCATGACTAAAGATATGGAACATCAATTCGATTTCGACAACATTGGCAAACGCATGCCTTACAGCGTGCCCGAAGGTTTCTTCGACGACATGGAACGCCAGATACTTGCCCGCAACCTATCACAATCGCGCCCCAGGCGCCACCGCTCAATGACCCTGCGCCGCTCGATAGCCGGTCTGCTGGCAGCTGCAGCCGTGACGGGCATAGTAGTGATGATAGGCGGCAGATGGTCTACCCTATCCACGACAGACTATGCCCATGTGGAGCAGGCGTTCGACAATCTGAGCAACGACGACCAGACCTACATCCTCTCGGTGTATCAGGAAGACATATTTATCAACGAATAAAAAACATAACAAGATGAAGACCATTATGAAGTTATGGCTCGTAGCAGCCTTGATGCTGATGGGCACAACCACTATCAGCGCACAGAACAACCAGCGCCAGCGTCTGACGCGCGAAGAACTGGCCGACAAGCAGGCACGGCACATCGCCCAGACCATGGCTTTCGACGAAGCCACCACCAAGCAGTTTGTCGAGACCTATACTGCCTGCCAGAAAGAAATCTGGGCTTTGGGCACTCGCATGAAGGGCGCTCGCAAACAGGCCAACGCACAGCAGCAGACCGAAGCCGAGGCCAAACAGGACATCGCCCGGCAGTTTGAGCGTAGCGAAAAGCTGCTGCAGATTCGCCAGAAGTATTATGCCGAATACAGCAAGTTTCTCACCCAAAACCAGATCAAGCGTGTCTACGTTCTCGAACGACGGATGATGAAGCGTCTGGCCAACCATCGCCCGGCGCGCAAGCCCGGGCAGAGACAGGCATTACAGATGCGATGACCGCGAGACCACAGCCCGACATACCGGGCGCAGATGTCTGCCCATAGGATTATATTTATATACGTGTGTATCGACCGAGATTGTCCCGAATTTACGGGCGGTCTCGGTTTCTTTATTTATATTCCTGGCAGTCATGGCTTTCAGAACCGTGCCAACCACCTTTGGCGGCTCGTATCGTATGTTACGTGGACACGTATCGTAAGGCACGAGCCCACGTAACAAATGATACGAGCCTTCGTGCCTTACGTTACGAGCCGCCAGATGAGGTTACGGCGGATGCGATGACGACCATAATGACGCCAAGCCACCCTCCCACGCTTCCCTCTGGGCCTTGCGATGCAGCAGTGACGACCACCGTCATCGGGAGGGCAGTAGGCACGGTCGGAAAAATAATTGAAAAAAAGTTGGAAAAATGCTTGGAAGTTATCACGCAAGTCGCTATCTTTGCAATATCAAATTAATATCACTTTCTAAACAGCTATAATTATGAAGAATCAAGAGTTTGACTTCAAGGGATTTACCCTGAATGGTTTCGTGATGTTGTTTGCCATTGTGGCTGCACTGGTAATTTCCGGCCTGCTGCTCGGCTTCGGCATCGAGTATGAGAATGCGTTCAAGATTGTCACTGGCTGCGTACTGCTGCTGGCTGCCATCGTCGCCATGTGCGGCTTCATCATGATAGAGCCCAACGAGGCCCGCGTGATGCTGTTCTTCGGCAAGTACCACGGCACCTTCAAGAAGGTGGGATACTCGTGGGTGAACCCCTTCTACAGTGTAAAGAAGCTGTCGCTGCGCGCCCGCAACATCGACGCCGAACCCATCAAGGTCAATGACAAGCAGGGCAACCCCGTGATGATTGGCATGGTGCTGGTGTGGAAACTCAAAGACACCTACAAGGCCATGTTTGAAATCGACGCCCAGACCATGGCGAGCAACGCTGCCTCGGTAGGTGTCAACGTAAACAGCATGATGCGCGCCTTCGAGAATTTTGTCAAGATACAGGGCGACGCCGCCCTCCGACAGATGGCCGGACAGTATGCCTATGACAATACCGACAACAAGGACGAACTGACACTGCGCAGCGGTGGCGACGAAATCAACGAGGTGCTCAAGAGCGAGCTGGAAGAGCGGCTCACCATGGCTGGCATCGAGGTGGTAGAGGCCCGCATCAACTATCTGGCCTATGCACCCGAAATCGCTGCCGTGATGCTGCGCCGCCAGCAGGCCGACGCCATCATCGCCGCCCGCGAGAAGATAGTGGAAGGTGCGGTGAGCATGGTCAAGATGGCGCTCGACAAACTGGCAGAAGGCGGCGTGATAGAGCTCGACGACGACAAGAAGGCTGCCATGATTAGCAACCTGATGGTAGTGCTCTGCGGCGACGATACGGCGCAGCCAGTAGTCAACACAGGCACGCTCAACATGTAATAGGCAGACATGGCAAAAGAGAAAACCAAACCCTTTGTACTGCGACTCGACAGCGCCACGATGGCGGCTGTCGAGAAGTGGGCTGCCGACGAGTTTCGCAGCACCAACGGACAACTGCAATGGATTGTCAACGAGGCGCTGCGCAAGGCCAGGAGGCTGCCCAAGCACAAGAACGGGGGCAACGGTGAACTATCGAATACTACCAACGATGAAAAGAACGACAACATCTGACGGCCCGTTCTTCACGGTCAACCGCACCCTGACAGGCACTCTCTCAGAGGCTGCCACCATCGTCATGCTGGTTGTGGCATGGGGTCTCATCCTGACGGCACTGGTCTGCCCCGCTTCGCTCAGCACCGGCCCCGAGACATGGCTCGACACCAGCCTCTCCTTCCGCGACAGGGCTGGCGCCGTAACCTTCGGCGGCATAGACACCTATCTGGCGCTTTATGCCCTGTGGGCAGCCTATCACCCGCTCTCACGCATAGAGATGCCCATGACCATCACGGCGGCAGAGCAGCTGCGGGTGATGGTCACCTACACCCGCGCGATGGGCGTATGCCTGGCGGCAGCAATGGTGAGCGGCGTGCTGGCAGCCTTCTACATCCCCTGCAGACCAGCCGCCGAGACGGCTATCATCATCTGTCTGGCTGCCATGGCCACCAATGCGGCAGCAGCCGTAGTCTGCGTGTACAGACGGCGCGACCGCAGCAAGACCACCCGACTGAGAATACTCAACTTCAGACCCAAGATATAAACCATACATATATGCAGACACTAAGCAACGACATTCTCTCTGTCACCATCGCCGAGCGTGGTGCAGAGATGCAGAGCATACGCGACGCGCAGGGACACGAGTATCTGTGGCAGGCCGACCCTAAATACTGGGCCAAGCACTCGCCCACCCTCTTCCCCATCGTCTGTGGACTCTGGAACGACACCTATCATCTCGACGGCAAGGAGTATCACATGCTGCGCCATGGATTTGCCAGCAAGAGCGACTTCACTCTCGTAGCCAAAACCGACCACCGCGTCACCTTTGCCCTCACCGAGAGCGAAGAGACACTCAAGGTCTATCCCTTCCACTTCAATCTGAGCGTGACCTACCGGCTCGACGGCAACACCATCCACGTGATCTGGCACGTGGAGAACACCGACCGCCGCGAACTGCTGTTCTCTATCGGTGGCCATCCCGCATTCAACGTGCCCGGAATGAAAGACGGTGACCCGCTGGACGGCTATCTGCGCTTCGACAACCCCGATGCCGAGCGTCTCTATGGCAACACCCACGGCTGCATCACCCCTGGTCATCATCCGCTGGAGATGGATGGCAACGTGTGGCACTTCACCTGCGCCGACTTCGACGACGACGCTCTCATCTTCGACGAGTCGCAGTTGCACGAGGTGGCTCTGCTCGACCGCGAGCGCCGTCCGGTGGTGACCGTAGGCTTCCGCTCGCCGGCAGTAGGCATCTGGAGCCCCACCGCCAAGAACGCGCCCTTCGTGTGCATAGAGCCCTGGTACGGCATACACGACTGGGCTGAGTTTACGGGCGACCTGAGCGAGAAATACCTCATCAACCGCCTGCAGCCCGGTGCCAGCTTCATGAGCGAATACACCATCCGCATCGGATAACACAACCACACAAACAGCAAAAGCCGCAATAGCCATCCCTGCACAAGCAGGAGCTATTGCGGCTTTCTATTGTCTGCCGGTAGAAGCAATGTCAGAGCGAAAGGGCCAAACGGAGGCCTACGTTGGAAGCCCTCTTGTCGGGCGCTATACCAAAGCGGGCTGAGATACGACAGTTGATAGGCTCATCGCCAAAGCTGCCGCCACGCATCACACGCTCGCTGCCTGCAGCCGGTCCAACAGGACACACCTGCTCCTCGGCAGAGTAGTCGCCCATATAGTCGCTGCACAGTTCATTGACGCTGCCACTCATGTCATACAGCCCCAACTCGTTGGGCTTTCGGCTTGCCCAGGCTGGCCAAGAGCCATGGTAGAAACTGCCCACCTCGCCGAGATTGTTGCTGCCGCTGTAACGGTAACCTTTGGCATACTTGCCGCCACGAGCGGCATACTCCCACTCGGCCTCGGTGGGCAGTCGGAACTGCTTGCCGGTAATCGCATTGAGCTTCTGGATGAACTCCTGACAATCATTCCAGCTGACACTCTCAACAGGACAATACGCGGACTTGGTAGAAGACGGATTGGTGCCCATTACTGCCTGCCAGAGTTCCTGCGTCACTTCAAAGACGCCTATGGCAAAACTTTCAACATATACCTTATGCACGGGCTTCTCTTCTGCCAGACTAAAGCCGACCGTATCCATCTCTGCCGTGGCGCCCATGTCGAAAGAGCCTCCCTCTATATAGCGCATAGTAAAATTCACGTCACCGACAAAGAACATCTCCGAGTCTTTGGTAATCTTCTTGGCTACAAAGGCAGGCTTGTCCTGAGTCTCGGTCGCCGTCTCTCCGGATGGCCATGCCTGGGAAATGGCTACAACGATGCCACCCACAACGAGGACTGCCGCCAAGACAGCGGCTGCCACCATCATCGTCTTCCGGCTGACCACGGGGCGTGCGGGAGACTTGGGCTGGGGAGCGGGAATTTTCTTCTTGAGAGTGGTATCGCCGTCGCCCGAACCCGACGCCTCATGCGAGGTATCGGTACGGGGCTTGGGGTTGGCTGCCTGCCCGGCCACGCCATCAAACTCGGCCAGGAACTCGGCAACGGTCTTGGGGCGGTCGCGCCGGCGACCCTCCATGGCATGGGTGATGGCGGTGATGACCTGAGGGGTGACTCCACGAGACTTCAGCGGCTCGAGGGGAAGACCGTCCTCATTGACAGACGAAGCACTGGGCGGCGTCTGTCCGGTGAGCAGTTTATAGTATGTAGCTCCGAGGGCATAGACATCGGTCTCGGGCGAGAACTCGCCCACTCCGCCCTGCATATACTGCTCCAGCGGAGCATAGCCCTCACTGATACCCACTGGGGTGCTGCTGGTCTGGTGGCCCGTGGCAGAGTCGTACTGCTTGGCGAGACCGAAGTCGATGAGCACGACCTCGTCTTTATCGGTGAGCATGATGTTGGCTGGCTTGACGTCGAGATGGGTCATGCGCTGGGTATGAATATAGGTCAGGGCGTCGGCCACCTGACGGATATAGCGCGTGGCCTCGGACTCAGAGAGGGCTCCCTGGCGCCCAACCCTATCGGACAGCGAACCACCGGCGACATACTCCATCACATAGTAGGCTGTGCCGTTTTCCTCAAACACATCGATGATGCGCACGATGTGTGGGTGGTTGAGCCGGGCTATGCTGCGGGCTTCCTTGAGAAACTTCTGGCGATAGCGGTCTACCGTCTCGCGGTTGCCCTCGGTGCCAAGGGTCACGCCACGACTGTCACTGGCGCGACAACAGGCTTCGCGCATGAAGAACTCCTTGATAGCCACCGTACGTTCCAGCCCGCCCTGAATGGCGAGGTAAGTAATGCCGAAGCCACCCTGACCCAGCACTTTCTCTATGCGGTATTTGCCACCCTGAAGATTGTCGCCAGGGTGCAGCGTGAATGTCATATCCATATAGGTAAACTGTTTATTGCCTTGCAAATGTAATAATAATTGACGAAAACGGCTTGCAATCTGCCTGTTTTTTATCTTCTTCGCGAAAAAAACTATCCCGACGGAGGCAAATGATAGAATGATGTGCTATATTTGCATGACAAAAACCATGTAAGCAATGAAAGACTTTGCAGCAATAGATTTTGAGACAGCCAACTCGGAGCCCACAAGCGTATGCTCGGTGGGCGTGGTCATCGTGCGCGACGGCGTGGTGGCAGACACCTTCTACTCGCTCATCAAGCCTGTGCCTGAGTACTACGACTTCTGGTGCAGCCAGGTGCACGGGCTCACGGAGAGCGACACGCGCAGGGCTCCCGTTTTCCCTGAGGTCTGGGCAGAGATAGCGCCACGCTTGGAGGGGCTCACGCTGGTGGCGCACAACAAGGCGTTTGACGAGAACTGTCTGAAGGCGGTCTTCCGCTGCTATGGGATGAACTATCCCGACTACCCCTTCTGCTGCACGCTCGTCAAGTCGCGACGCGTATGGCCCACAGGGCGTCACAACCTCGATGTCATAGCCGAGAGGTGTGGCTACAACCTGTCGCGCCATCACCATGCACTGGCCGACGCCGAAGCCTGTGCTGCCATCGCCATCAAGCTCTTCGGCGACGGCGACGACCCTTACTATATGGAAGCGGCAGATATAGTCTATGCCCGTATGCGCCAACTGGACAGCCCCATCAAGGCTGCCGACCTGGCCCAGCTCATGGGCGAAGAGCGCAAGACGATAGATGCCGCGCTGCGACGGCTGAAGGCCGAGGGAAGAGTGGCGTCGCCCAAGCGTGGATATTATCAGGCTGAATGAAGGGTGCTGGACGCGCAGGACGCACATCATCAGAACGGGGAGAAAAACACTGTCCGCAATGCCAAAGGTATCGGCACTGCGGACAGTATGGAATGGCTGTCGTGACAGACAGCGGTCTTATCAGATAAATGTGAACTCAATAGCCCGAGCGATACTTGCCCTCGTCCTTGTCTTCAAGCATGGAGAGATAGGACTGGTAGCGCGACGCGGCTATATAGTGATTTTCTACCGCATCAAGCACAGCACAACCGGGTTCGTGGGTGTGGGTGCAGTTGGAGAACCTGCAATCCTTGGAGAAGCGGAAGATTTCCTTGAAGTAGCTGGATATTTCTTCGGGCTCCATATCGAAGGTGCCAAAGCCGCGTATGCCGGGCGTGTCGATGATATATCCGCCATCGGCCAGCTGCAACATCTCGCTGAAGGTGGTGGTGTGCATGCCGGCGTCGTGGGCATCGGAAATCTCGGCGGTACGCAACTGAGCGCCAGGCACGAGAGTATTGATAAGCGTGGATTTGCCTACACCGCTGTTGCCGCTGAGCACGGTCACCTTGCCCTGAAGCAGGTCGACGAGCGGAGCCACTCCTTCGCCTGTGGCAGCCGAAATCTGGCGGCACTCATATCCCACCGTCTCATAGAGGCTCACCATCATCGCCTGATAGTGCAACTCTTCGGGAGAGAGCAGGTCGGTCTTGTTGAAGACCAGTACCACCGGCACACTGTAAGCCTCAGCTGAGGCAAGAAAGCGGTCGATGAAGGTGGTGGAGGTCTGCGGATGGCTCACGGTGACGATAAGGAACGCCTGGTCGACATTGGCGGCAATGATGTGGCTCTGCTTGGAGAGGTTCTGCGACTTGCGCACGATGTAGTTGCGTCGGTCTTCGATGGCGGTGATGAATGCCGTTCCCTCCTGATTGAGCGCTATCTCGACCCTGTCGCCCACAGCCACAGGATTGGTGCTGCGTATGCCCTTGAGACGGAAATTGCCCTTAATCTTGCTTTCGACCGTCTCGCCATTGTCGGTGCGCACGGTGTACCAGCTGCCGGTGTTCTTGATGACGAGTCCCTTCACTATACGGTCATTATCTCTTTCTGCTTGGCATCGAGCAGTTCGTCTATCTTCTTGATATACTTGTCGTGAACCTTCTGCAAATCGTTCTCAGCGTCCTTCTCAAGGTCTTCAGACAGACCGTCCTTGATGGCCTTCTTGAGTTTGTCCTTGATTTCTCCACGCACGTTGCGCACCTCTACCTTGGCGCGTTCACCTATCTTGTTGCACTGCTTTACCAACTCTTGACGGCGCTCGCCTGTGGGCTGTGGAAGATTGAGGCGAACCACCTCGCCATTGTTCTCGGGAGTGATGCCTACATCGCTGTCCATGATACCCTTCTCGATATCCTTGATGGCCTTCTTGTCCCAGGGACGGATGGCTATGGTACGGGCGTCGGGCACGGTGACGGTAGCTACCTGGTTGAGGGGAACCATAGAGCCATAAGAGTTAACTCTCACTCCATCGAGGAGAGCCACATTGGCTCTGCCGGCACGGATGCGTACCAACTGCTCTTCGAGATACATCGCTGCCATCTCCATACGCTCTTCGGCGTCGCTTAAAGTCTGCTTTACGTCTATCATAATCTTAGTGTTTTTGTTCTTTACGACAAATTTAGGTATTTCCGCCTAATTACGCAATATTTTTACCAACAAATTTGCTGACAGGCAACAAAAAAGGGCCACACCCCTACTCGTCTGCAAGTAGGAGGTGTGGCCCTTCGGTCTCTTTCTATATATTGCTACTCGGTGTAGAGATAACGCTTGATACTCTTCTTGGGAGTCTTCTCAAACTCCTCTTCCTGGATGCGGACAGCCGAAAGACGGGCGTAGGCGGGCATCACTGCATTGAAGTCCTGGCGGTTCTGCTCCATGATGCTCTCGATGTCTGATGGCTTGAGACCCATAACCTTGGCCTCATCATAGTCGGGATGGAGAAGGCCAATCAGCTTGTCGCCCTTCTGGATGACTACGCTCTCGGCGACAAGTGGCATCGAAGAGAGCTTGTCTTCGAGCTCCTCGGGATAGATGTTCTGTCCGTTGGAACCGAGCAGCATGTTCTTGGAGCGACCCTTGATGAACACGTTGCCCTCGGCATCCATCGTACCGAGGTCGCCGGTGTGGAACCAGCCGTCCTCGTCGATAGCGGCGCGGGTGGCATCCTCGTTCTTGTAGTAGCCCAGAAGCACATTAGGGCCCTTGGTCAGTATCTCGCCAGGCACATTCTCAGGGTCGGGGCTCACAATGCGCACCTCCTGGTGGAGGGCTGCACGACCACAACTGCCCTTGGCGAAAGACGCATAGTCGGAGTAGCAGATGATGGGTCCGCACTCGGTAGCGCCATAGCCCACCGTGTAGCGGAAGCCGATACGGTTGAGGAAGTTCTCTACCTCCTGGTTGAAGGCGGCTCCGCCGATGATAATCTCATAGAAGTTGCCTCCAAAGGCAGCGGTAACCTGCTCGCAAATCTTCTCGTTGACCTTCTTGTTAATGACGGGCATATTGAGCAGCAGTCGCATCTTGTTGGTCTGCAGCTTGGGGAACACCTTCTTGCGGATAATCTTCTCGATGATGAGCGGCACGGCAATAATGATGCGTGGACGCACGTCGGCAAAGGCCTGGGCGATGATGGCGGGGCTGGGAATACGGGTGAGATAATAGACATGGCAGCCAGAGAGGAACTCGAAGAGGAACTCAAAGGCCATACCATACATATGGGCCATGGGCAGGATGCTTATCACCTTGTCGCCCACTGCAATGTGCTTGCCGATTACCGTACGGGCAAAGTCGGCATTGCTCCAAAGCGAACGGTAAGGCAGCATCACTCCCTTGGAGAAGCCTGTAGTGCCACTGGTGTAGTTGATAAGCGCCAGTTCTTCAGGACTCTGCTCCTTGTAATAAGACACATGTTCCTTGCGGAAGTACTTGGGATACTTGTGACCGAACATCTCGTTGAGATGCTCACGTGCATAGGTCAACTTGTCGGTACGCGAGAGCACCAGCGAATAGTCGGGGAGATAGACAATGCCCTCAAGAGCGGGCATCTTGGTGCCATCTATCTGGGTGGCGACGACATCGCCCACGAAGAGCAGCTTGGCATCGCTGTGATTGACAATGTTGTATATCTGGTCTGGGGTAAACTCGTGCAGGATGGGTACGGCTACAGCACCATAGGTGAGCGTGGCCAGGAAGGCACAGGCCCAGGCCGAACTGTTGCGGCCACAGAGGGCTATCTTGTCACCCTTCTGCACACCGCTATTCTCAAATAGGATGTGCAGTTTCTCTATCTTGCGCGCCACGTCATGATACTGCAGCGTTATTCCCTTGTAATCGGTCAGTGCATCACTGTCCCAATGGTCGATGATGCTCTTCTCAATGAGAGCATTGAAGCTTGGAATTTCCATCATAATGCTTCTTATTAATTGGTTATATAGATTGTTGGTATTTATATCTCTTGATACTCTTCTTGGGTGTCTTCTCAAACTCGGTAGCATGGAGCTGTATGGCAGCAATCTTGCAGAAATGGGGCAGCTTGCTGTTGAGCTCGATGCGGTTCTGCTCCATGACGCCGCGCAGGTCGGCATCGTCGAAGCCCATGCTCTTGACCTCCTCGACATCGGGGTGGACCAAAGCCACGAGCTGGTCGCCACGCTGCACCACAAGGCTCTCGCCGACGAGGGCCATAGAGTTGAGCTTGTCTTCTATCTCTTCGGGATAGACATTCTGGCCGTTGGCTCCGAGCAGCATGTTCTTGATGCGGCCGCGGATGAAGACATGGCCGTCGGCACTCTTGGTGGCGAGGTCGCCGGTATGGAACCATCCGTCGGCGTCGATGACAGCGCGGGTGGCTTCCTCGTTCTTATAATAGCCGAGCATCACGTTCAAGCCGCGGGTAATGATTTCTCCGGGCACATGCTCGGGGTCTTCGCTGGCGATGCGCACCTCCATGTGGGTGGCAGGGGTGCCGCAAGAGCCGGGCACGAAGTCGTCCCAGTTGCTCATGGTAATCATCGGGGCGGTCTCGGTGGTGCCATAGCCCACAGTGATGGGGAACCCGATGCTGACAAAAAACTCTTCGACCTCACGGCTAAGACTGGCGCCACCAACCATAACCTGGTAGAGGTTGCCGCCGAACACCTCGCGCACACGCTCGCAGATACGCTCCTTGACCTTGTCGCGCAGGAGGGGCATATTCATGAGCAGGCGCACCATGCTGGTCTGGAATTCGGGGAAGATCTTCTTGCGCACAATCTTCTCGACCACAAGGGGAACCGAGCAGATGAGGCGCGGACGTATCTCGGCCAAAGCCTCGGCCACGAGCGTGGGAGTGGGCATGCGGGTAAGGAAGAAGATATGGCTGCCCAAACAGAACTGGAAGAGCACATCGTCCATGAGTCCATACATATGGGCCATGGGCAGGATGCACACGCAGTTGCTGCCACGGGGGATATGCTTGCCCATCATACCATTGAGAAAGTCGAAGTTGCTCCACAGCGCACGATAAGGCAGCACCACGCCCTTGGAGAAGCCGGTGGTACCGCTGGTATAGTTGATGAGCGCCACGTCTTCGGCATCGCCGTGGTGATAGGCCACATGCTCGCGACGGAAGAACTTGGGGAACTTGCTGCCAAACATCTCGTTGAGATGCTCACGTGCATAGGTGAGCTGCTCGGAACGCGAGAGCGTGAGCGAGAAGTCGGGCAGATAGAACACGCCTTCCAATGCGGGCATCTGCGAAGCGTCTATCTGCGTAGCCACCACGTCGCCCACAAAGAGCAGTCTGGCTTCGCTATGATTGACGATGTTGTAAATCTGGTCGGGAGTAAATTCATTCTGTATAGGAACGGCTACAGCGCCATAGGCAAGTGTAGCCAAAAACGCCACAGCCCAATTGGAACTGTTGCGACCACACAGGGCTATTTTGTCGCCCTTCTCTATACCGCTATTGGCAAAGAGAATGTGCAGTTTTTCGATTTTGCGGGCTACATCGTGGTACTGTAAAGTGGTTCCTTTATAGTCTGTGAGGGCGTCTCTATCCCAGTTCTCCACGACAGCCTTTTCAATATATTCAATAAAGCTCGGTGTCAAATCCATTGCACATAAGAGTAATTTATGTGCAAAGATACTATCTTATTTGCACACTGCAAAACATATTGTGCAGTATTTTACACAAATCACGATAATTTGTACTTTTCTCTACCTTATTACGGGTGGATTGGTGGCTATTTCGGGCACGCTACTCGTAACGCATGCTCTTGGCGGGATGGATGTGGGAGACAAAGTAGCTGGGGGCGATGAGCACGAAGACGCTCACCACGAGGGTTACCACATTGAGGGCGATGATGATGGGAACATTGATTTCGACGGGAGCCGTCTCGACATAATAGGTCGTGGGGTCGAGCTTGACCACGCCGGTATAGCGCTGCAGCAGAAGCAGCCCCAGGGCGATGGCGTCGCCCAACAGCAGTCCGCGACCGATGATGAACACGGCAAACCAAAGGAACATGTGGCGGATGGTCTTGTTGCGCGCACCGAGGGCTTTGAGCACGCCTATCATGGTGGTGCGCTCCAATATTATAATAAGGAGGCCCGACACCATGGTGACTCCTGCCACCGCCAGCATCAGCGCGAGGATAATCCAGACATTGAGGTCGAGCAGATTGAGCCACTGGAAAATCTGCGGATTAATCTCCTGGATGGTCTTGGAGGAATAGGTAGCTCCATAGCTGTCCATGGAGCGGTTGATGCGGTCGATGAAGAGCGACTCGGTATCATCGATGCGACTGAAATCGGCGACGGTGACCTCGGCACCCGATGCCTGGTCGGACTCCCAGCCGTTGAGCTTCACGGCGGTATAAAGGTCTATGAAGCAGGTGGTGCGGTCGTATTGGGTAAGATTGGTCTGATAGATGCCCTGGATGGTAAACCGGCGGGCGCGCACCCCTTGCTGGTCGATGAAATAGGCAAAAATCTTGTCGCCACACTTGACCTGAAGCATATCGGCCATCTTGCGCGAGACGAGGATATGGTTGCTGCTCTTCTGGTCGGAGAAGCGGGGGATGGTGCCTTCCACGAGGTTCTTGTGGAGGAAGGTGGTATCGTAGTCGGGACCTACGCCCTTGAACATGACGCCCAGGAAGTCCTTGTCGGTCTTGAGTATGCCCTGCTTCATGGCATAGCGCTGCACGTGGGCCACTCCGGGGATGTCGCGGATGACGCGCACCATGGAGTCGTTCATCTGGATGGGATACTGTTCCTGGTTCTGCAGCGTCATGAAGTCGGCCACCTGGATGTGGGAGCCGAATCCGATGACCTTGTCCTGGATGGTATGCTTGAAGCCGAAGACTACACTCACGGAGATAATCATGACCGCCAGACCAATGGCCACACCGGCTATGGCTATACGCACGGCAGGCTTGGAGACCTTCTGTCTGTCGCCGGTATAGCTGTATATCTTGCGGGCTATGTAGAGTGGGAAATTCATGGGCGTAAGTGTGGCGCGTGGGGTTATTCGTCGCTGTCGTCGCGACCGGGATAGAGTTCAAGGGCCTTGCGCAGCACCACGAGGGCACGCTCCAGGTCGTCCTTTTTCAGCACGTAGGCGATACGCACCTGGTTGCGGCCGGCACCGGGGGTGGTATAGAAGCCTTGGGCAGGAGCCATCATCACGGTCTCACCCTCGTAGCTGAACTCTTCGAGGCACCAGCGGCAGAACTTCTCGCTGTCGTCGACAGGGAGCTTGGCCACAGTGTAGAAGGCACCCATAGGGATGGGCGAATAGACGCCGGGGATGCGGTTGAGGCCGTCGATGAGACACTTGCGGCGCTCCACATACTCGTCGTAGACATCGCGGTAATACTCCTCGGGAGCATCGAGCGACGCCTCGGCCACAATCTGTCCGATAAGGGGTGGAGAGAGGCGGGCCTGACAGAACTTCATCACCGCGCGACGCACCTCGGCGTTCTTGGTGACCAGGGCTCCGATGCGTATTCCGCACTCGCTGTAGCGCTTGGACACTGAGTCGATGAGGATAGTGTTCTGCTCGATGCCCTCGAGGTGCATGGCGCTGATGTAGGGCGAACCGGTGTAGATGTACTCACGATAGACCTCGTCGGAGAAGAGGTAGAGGTCGTACTTCTTGACCAGGTCGCGTATCTGGTGCATCTCGCGGCGGGTATAGAGATAACCTGTGGGGTTGTTGGGATTGCAGATGAGTATGGCGCGGGTGCGCTCGTTGATGAGTTCCTCGAACCGCTCGACACGGGGCAGTGCAAATCCTTCCTCTATGGTGGTGGCGATGGTGCGGATGGTGGCACCTGCCGACACAGCAAAGGCCATATAGTTGGCATAGGCGGGCTCGGGGATGATAATCTCGTCGCCGGGATTGAGGGTACTCATAAAGGCAAAGAGCACGGCCTCAGAACCGCCGGAGGTAATGATGATATCGTCGGCAGTAACCTCGATGTCATACTTGTGATAATACTCTGTAAGTTTCTGTCGATAGCTGAGATAACCCTGCGAAGGAGAATACTCGAGCACCTGACGGTGAACATTCTTGAGGGCATCAAGTCCACACTGAGGGGTGGGCAGGTCGGGCTGACCGATATTGAGGTGATAAACTTTGGTGCCACGGGCCTTGGCTGCAGCTGCCAACGGTGCCAACTTACGGATTGGCGATTCGGGCATTTCAAGTCCGCGAATAGAAATTTCTGGCATAACTCTAATTGCTAATACGGATGCAAAGTTACTTATTTTTTTGTAATAGCCTTACATCCTGTCACAAAAAACTTACAGACGCAGCCATTATCCACCACCAAACGGCCACACTCATCTTCTTCTCCAAGGGGCAGCCACCTGCCCATCGTAGTTCTTAGCATAGGTACTATCGTTGCTATCCGCGGGCTTTATGGTTAACTGTGTGTCATACCATCCGTTGTATATCTTGATGGCATGCACCAGTTGCCCTGCTTCGGTGTAAGTGTCCTGCCGCCCCGTGAAGTGGCGATAAAGGAAGGCGGTGCGGTTGGCTTTATGAAATTCTCTGGTGGGTTCTTGCTCCACAAACCACAGCCGTGGCCGAGCACTGTCTCGGGTTATCAAGGAGAGGGCAAAGAGCCGACGGGGAGCGAAATAGAGGCTATCGGCTGTGGCCATAGAGTCGCGCAAAGTGCGCACGATGGGTATAAGCAACCATGTCGTGTCTTTCGTCTGCCGATACATAGCCTGCCGAACTTTCATATCCTTGCTCGAAAAATTGCGCTCGGTGAGAAAATCCATCTGCTGCTCGTGAGCTTGCACATAAGCCATCACCCGAGCAAGTATCTGGGCTGAGGGCATAGTCTGCAAGTCCGATTGTCCAATCGCCCCTTCACGCTCATAGCAACTGCTAACCAGCAGAGACGTGGTGGCAAGCAACAGGTACATCCAAAGAATTATACGTCGCATAGTATTTTTTATCATATATGGTTTATTGGACTCTAAGATGCGTATATAACTACCATCCTCTCCTTCGGTCTATTGTAGATACCCAAATTTCTTCTATTACATAATTGCATAGCAACTTTGCGCGAGTGTCAACGGTGACATTGTATGGCAGCGGCGAGAAAAAGTTTGTATAGACAGACTGTATAAGGAGGCTTAAACTTTACCAGCACATTGACAGCCTGTACCAGACAACTGTCTTATCGACTGCGCCTGCGATCAACGACAAACACCCATATATCGTCTATAACAAAATTAGCCAAATATTTGGCCCGACCATCAACAGTCATATTTTCTGGGAGTTTATAAAACAGCCTATCTGCATTGACCTTAAATGGCGGCTTAAAATACATTCTGATATGAGCAGCTGGTGTCCTAACCGTATCGGGCGACACACCACTAAGATCCATACACGCCACATACGCACCACACACATAGCGCACACCATGGGGATCCACGAAAGGAGATGTATCTTTAATATTAAGAAGTTTTGGTGTGATATCGCGCCTTATTATCTGCCTGAACTCATCGAAGGTGCGCCCCACGAAATAATCTGCCTGCTTGTCAAAATTGAGTTTCAGATACTCTATCGTGTCTCCCACCTCCTTTAAGGGGTAATAATGAAAACTCTGCGCCCTCGCTATAATTGCGGCAAAGGAAACAACAGTTAACAGAATAATTCTTTTCATAATCATGGACAATATTTTATAGTTATATATTGATATGATACATAGTATGCCGAACCTTCATGTCCTTGCTTAAAAAATTGCGCCCGGTGAGAAAATCTATCTGCTGCTCGTGAGCTTGCACATAAGCCTTCACCCGAGCGAGTATCTGGTCTGAGGGCATAGTCTGCAAGTCTGCATGACTCCGCATCCCTTCACTTTCATGGCAACTGGTAGCCAACAGGACGATGGCTAACTCAAATACGCTTTTCAGAGATATTAATGCCTTCATACAGTGGTATTATGCTTGGTGGCCATAAAGTTACAAATATTTTTTACCAATGCAATATTTTTTCAACTTTTTTTGCGATGGCACATCTAAGTCCACGCTGAGGGGTGGGCAGGTCGGGCTGGCCGATATTGAGGTGATAAACTTTGGTGCCACGGGCCTTGGCAGCAGCAGCCAACTGTGCCAATTTACCGATTGGCGATTCGGGCATTTCAAGTCTGCGAATAGAAAAAGAGGGCATAATACTAATAACCTGAGTTCGGGATAAGCGACAGTCGTTTTTCTTGCTATGCCAGATTTCCGACAGGTGCATATTACATTTGCCCTCCAAACAATATGGATGGCAAAATGCAGAATTGTAAAGTCCAAATGAAG
>NZ_NPJK01000028.1:0-20362 GCF_002251285.1 Prevotella sp. P5-64 | reverse complement strand
GGAGGGCTTTCGTTTTATTAGAAGTCCAGCACCATGGTCTGGCGGGGACGGAGTTTTACGTTGTGGTTGATGATTACGGTTTTGCCCGTCGTCACGTCTGTGGCTTTCACGGCGTTGCCGATAATCTCAGCATAACGCTTGATGTCGAGCTCGGCTGCCTCGTTTCTGCCATTGATGACGGTCATGACGGTCTTGCCTTTATACTGACGCGCCACCACATAAATGCCACGGTAGGGGCAGAACTGGGTCTGGGAACCCTTCGTAATCACCTCGTTACCTTGTCGCCAGTGGAGCAGTCGGCTTGTCCAGCTGAACATATCGTTCTGCGCCTTGGTGCGTCCTTCAGCTGTGAAGGCGTTGGTAGCGTCGCCAGCCCATCCACCGGGGAAGTCCTTGCGCACATTGCCGTCGGTGACAGACTTGGTGCCATTCATGAGTACTTCGGTGCCGTAGTAGAGCTGCGGAATACGGTTTATGGTCAGCAGCAGAGCCAGTGCCTGCTTGAGAGCCAACGTATCTTTGCCCGTACCCAAGAAGCGGTCGGTGTCGTGGTTCTCAATAAACGCCATCACGCTCTTGGGATTGGCATAAAGATAGTCATAGCACAACACATTGTATATGCGGTTCATGCCATTCCACCAGTCGTCGGTCTCCTCGTGCTTAGCCAGATTGATGCGGTCGTAGAAGGCGAAGTCCATGACGGTCTTCAGATAGCTGTTCTTCTCGGAGAGCTTGCTGTCCTTCTGCCAGGCAGCCGTATAGGCAGGCTCGGTGACCCACGTCTCACCCACGGTGTTGAAGTTGGGGTATTCGCGGTCGAGCGTCTGCATCCAGAGAGCCATGCCATCGCGGTCGGCATAGGGATAAGTGTCCATGCGGATGCCGTCAATGCCAACAGTCTCAATCCACCACTCACTGTTCTGGATAAGATACTTCATGACGTGCGGATTGCGCTGGTTGAGGTCGGGCATGGTGGGCACGAACCAACCGTCGACCGTCTCTTTCAGGTCTACCTTGCTGGCGTAGGGATCGAGCACGGGTGTGAGCTTATAGCTGGTCTGCAGATACTTGTCGTTGACTTTAGCCTTTCCGTCTACGGTGTCCATCTTCTTTTGGTGGGCTGCGGTCTGGTATTCGGGAAGCAGCCATTCGGGCGTGTTGAACCAGTCTTTGGACGGCATATCTGCCACCCAGGGATGCTCAAAGCCGCAATGATTGAAAATCATGTCCATCACCACCTTCAGACCCTTGCTGTGGGCCTCGTCGATGAGACGCTTATACTCCTCATTGGTTCCGAAGCGCGGGTCGACGCGATAATAGTCGGTCGTGGCGTAGCCGTGGTAGGAGGAGCTGGTGCCATTGCTGGGGCTGTCGTTCTCGAGTACGGGTGTGAACCACAGCGCCGTGACGCCAAGTTGGGTGAAATAGTCGAGGTGCTGGCGTATACCCTCAAGGTCGCCACCGTGGCGCAGGCTCGGAGCCGTGCGGTCGCAGGTCTTGTCGCGCATATTCTTGAAGGCGTCGTTGTGGGGATTGCCATTGGCAAAGCGGTCGGGCATGAGCATGTAGAGCACATCCTCATTGGTGAAGCCCATGCGCTTGTCGCCCGCCATAGCGCGCTCCTTCAGCTGGTACTTCACCTTCTGCGTCTGCTTGCCCTGCTTGAAGGTGAGCGTCATTTCGCCTGCCTTCGCGCCCTCAAGGTTGAGGTAGACGAAGAGATAGTTGGGCGAGTCGAGACGCGCGATGGAGTCGATGCGCACTCCGGGATAGTTGACCTCTACGGCGGCATTGCGCACGTCCTTGCCATATACCATCAGCTGGAGCGAGGCATCCTTCATGCCGACATACCAGTTGGTGGGTTCGATGCGGTCTACCTTTACGCCCGCATGTAAACTCATAGCACTCATAAGCATTACTAATGATAGCAGTTTTTTCTTCATCATCTTGTTTTATTATGGTTTTACTTCTTGCAGAGTATCATTGCCGACTGGCGGGGCACCACCACCTCGCTGCCATTGACGGGCATGCCTATGCCGGCTTCGGAGATGACGCCGTTGCAGCAGGCCACCGTGTATTCGCCCTCGGGGATGGTCACGGGCACAGCAGCCCGGTTGGCGTTAAGGATGACGACAATCTCTCTCCACGTATCGATGCCCTCGAGGTCCTTCAGGCGGAACGCCACGAGGCAGTCGTCGGTGGCGATAAACTCCAGATGACTCCTTACGGCGTCGGCACTGGCGAGGCGGAAGGCAGGATGGTGCTTGCGGAGGCCTATCAGGGCGCGGTAATACTCAAAAACCTGTGGGTGCTGCTTGAGGTTGTCCCAGTTGAACTCATTGATACTGTCGGGCGAGGCAAAGCTGTTGTGCACACCCTTCTTGTCGCGCAGCATCTCTTCGCCAGCCAACATGAAAGGCACACCCTGCGAGGTGAAGACCGCCGTCTGGGCCAGCAAGTCGAGGCGGATGATCTCTGCCATGCGGTCGGCTTCGGGCCTCGTCGCGTCGGAGAGTCCGGGAATGCTCGCCTTGAGTCGGTCTACGAGGCACATATCGTCGTGACAGCTCACATAGCTAATCTGCTGTGTAGGCTCGTTTGCCCACGGCTGCTTGTCGTAGTTGACGCGCGCCATGTCGACCTGCTTATGAGCGATGCCGCCCACGATGCCGAACTTGAGGCTCTCCTCCGCGCCCTTGATACCGGCGAGGAACGCACCCTTGGTGTCGTCGCTGAACGGGCCACGCAGCGCATCGCGCATGTCGTCGCTGAACGCTCCGATGCCATTCAGACGGTGAGTGTTGGCCTTCATGGCAAGACTGTCCTGCGGATAGGCACACGCGCCAGCACTCCAGCCCTCACCATATATATATAATGTGGGGTCAATCTGGTCTACGGCGGCACGTATCTGGTTCATCGTCTCGATGTCGTGAATGCCCATGAGGTCGAAGCGAAATCCGTCGATGTGGAACTCATTGACCCAGTACTTGACGCTCTCTATCATAAACTCGCGCATCAACGGCCGCTCCGAGGCAGTCTCGTTGCCGCAGCCCGAGCCATCGGAGTAGCGTCCGTCGGCAGTCTTGCGATAGTAATAGTCAGGGTAGGTGAGCTGGAAGTTGCTTCCGGCGATGTCGAACGTATGATTGTAGACGGCATCGAAGATGACACGGATGCCAGCCTTGTGGAGCGCCTGCACCATCGCCTTGAACTCGCGTATGCGCACCCCTGGCTGATATGGGTCGGTGGAATAACTGCCCTCAGGCACATTGTAATTCTTCGGGTCGTAACCCCAGTTGAACTGGGGGCGATAGAGCTGCGTCTCATCTATCGATGCGAAGTCGAACAAGGGCTGGAAATGGATGGCGTTGACGCCAAGGCGCTTCAGATAGTCGATGGCGCGAGGCTCGGTCAGCGCCAGATACTTGCCACGGTGCTGAAGGCCCGAGGTGGGGCTGATGGAGAAGTCGCGCATGTGGAGCTCGTAAATCACGAGGTCGGCAGGCGACGTGAGAGGCGGACGCTGGTCGTCGGCCCAGCCCACGGGGTCGGTGTCAGCCATATTGATGATGGCACCACGGTTGCCGTTGACACCTACAGCCTTGGCAAACGTGCCTGGGCACTCGCCTCTGCCGATGTCGAAAGTATAGAACATGCCGCCGAGGTCGCCCTTTACCGTAGCCTCCCAGCGGTTGTCGCCGATGGCGCGCATCTTGACGGTCTTGACGGGTCGGCCGCCCTGTCCGTTCTTATAGATACGCACTTTGGGGAGAGAGGGCGCATTGAGGCGGAACACGGTCTTGGTCTTGTCGTAAGTCAGCTCGTCAAAGCGTCCCTGCGCGTTGGCTCCGACCGTAATCATTGCGGCAAGAAATGCTGGTAACATATATTTCTTCTTCATGCCAGATGCTGTGGAGTTGCGGTTACTTTGCGATGAGTGATACGGCGAAGCCACCGCCACGTGCCTCATTAATCTTCAGCACATCACCCTTCTTGACAGTCTTGTGGATAATCTGGTAAGCCTTAGGGTTGTGCTCGTAGTCGGCACCCTTGGCATCCTGATAGATGGCACAGTCGTACTTGCGACCCTTGTCGAGGAAATCGAGGCGCACTACAGCCGTGCGGGCCTCTTCGCCCGTCTTGCCACCTACAAACCAGTTGTCGGTACCCTTAGCCTTGCGAGCCACGGTGATGTATTGGGCAGGCTCGGCCTCAAGATACTTAGAGTCGTCCCAGTCGCAAGCCACATCGCGGATGAACTGGAAGGCGTCGTCGTACTTCTCGTAGTGTTCGGGCAGGTCGGCAGCCATCTGCAACGGGCTGTACATGACCAGATAGAGCGACAGCTGTCCGCAGAGGGTGGTGTGGACGAAGCTCGGGTTCTGGCTCCAGTCAGAGAGTCGGGTCTCGAAGATGCCGGGGGTATAGTCCATCGGGCCACCCTGCAGACGGGTGAACGGCAGCATCACGGTATGGTAAGCTACGTTTCCGCCGAAAGCCTCATACTCGGTGCCGCGGGCGCTCTCGTTGCCTACGAGGTTGGGCCAGGTGCGGCAGATGCCGGTAGGGCGAGTAGCCTCGTGGGCATTGACCATGATGTGGTGCTTGGCGGCAGTCTCGATGACATGCTGATAGTGATTGTTCATAAGCTGGCTGTAGTGATATTCTCCGCGAGGGATGATGTCGCCGACATATCCCGTCTTGACAGCGTCGTAGCCATACTTGTTCATCAGGCTGAAGGCATCCTCCAAGTGGCGCTCGTAGTTGAGAGCGGATGAGGAAGTCTCGTGGTGCATCATCAGTTTCACTCCCTTGGCGTGGGCATAATCGTTGAGCATCTTGATGTCAAAGTCAGGATAAGGAGTGACGAAGTCGAAGACGTCGAGCTTCTGATGGCCGAACCAGTCTTCCCATCCTTCGTTCCAACCCTCGACCAGCACTTCCTGCAAGCCATTCTTGGCAGCGAAGTCGATATAGCGCTTCACCTCCTCGTTGGTTGCGCCATGTGTGCCGTTGGGCTTGCACTTGGCATAGTCGGTGACGCCGAGACGAACCGAAGGCAGGTCGTTGGTGTAGCTCCATGACTTGGTGCCGACAATCATATTCCACCACACACCGCAGTACTTGGTGGGATGAATCCAAGAGGTATCTTCTATCTTGCAAGGCTCGTTGAGGTTGAGGGTGAGCTTGCAGGACAGCATGTCGCGGGCGTCGTCGCTAACCATCACTGTGCGCCACGGGGTGTTGAAGGGTGTCTGGATAAAGCCCTTGCGGCCCACGGCGTCGGGGGTAAGCCATGACTCGAAGACAAGGTTTTTGTCGTCAAGGTTGAGGTGCATCGTGGGGTAGTTCAAGCAGGCTGCCTCGTGGATATTGATATAGAGTCCGTCCTTGGTCTTGAGCTGCAGCGATGTCTGCACCCCGGTGTTGGAGAAGACCGTAGTGGACGAGTTGCTCTTGTATGCCTCGCGGTGTTTGGCAATAACCGCGCGGATGCCGGTAAGCGGAGTGATGTTGTACTCATACTCCTGCGTATCGTAGTCGCCGGGAATCCAGTAGGCGGTATGGTCGGCGGTCATCGCAAACTGGGTGTGCTCCTCCTTTATCACGAAATAGTTGAGCGTCTGCTGCTGCGGAAACTCGTAGCGCAGTCCCATGCCATAGTCGTAAACGCGGAAACGGATGGTGATGTCGCGGTCGGAGGAGGGCTGGTGCAGGTTGACAGCCATCTCGTTGTAGTGGTTGCGGATGGTTGCGGTCTCGCCCCACACGGGTCGCCATGTCTCGTCGAAGGAAGAGGCCTGCGTGGACTTAACCGTGAAACCGTCCATCAGGTCGGTCTCTTCCATGCCTTTAGAGGCGTGCTTGTCCCGGGCAAGCTCCAGTCCGAGGTGGGAAGGGTTTACCACCTGCTTGTCCTTGTATTTCATTTCGTATGTGGGCTGGCCCTTGTCTGAGAGCGAAAAGGTGAGCGACACATTGCCGTTGGGCGACTTTACGGTCTGGGCTGCAGCCATCATCGGGAGCAGCGCCAACAATATGATATATTTCTTTATCATGCTGATAGTTGTTATTGTTTGCTTCATGTTATCTGCCAGACTGTCTGATGAGCGTGCTCAGCTCGTCGGTGAACTTGGCGTCGGCCATGAGATCCTCTATGTTGAGGTGCATGCGGTAACGCCAGTAGTGCTTAGGATTGGCAGGGACATTGATGCGCTCGGCATCGGCATCGGGCAGACGCAGGCGCTCGCTCATGGCAAGCCAGTCCTGAAGACTCAATACGCAAAGCATCGAAGGCGAGTCGAGATGACGGGCAATGATATCCTCGGCGAGCCATCCTGGCAGCGGATGGGGCGCTGGGCCTTCGCGGTAGAGCATAGAGTTGTAGTAATCCTGCGTACGTTCGTAGTCCTCGTCCCACCACTGGCGGAGCGTGGGCATATCGTGGCTGGATATGGTACATACCGAACAGTAAGGGTTCTGGCTGAGATGTCCGAAGCGCGTAGTGGGCGACTTGGGCATGCTCTGGAGCTCGAGGCTGAGTATTCTGAGCTGCTTCATCACCCATGATACACAGTCGGGCACCATGCCGAGGTCTTCGGCGCATACGAGCATGCGAGTGGCCTGTACCAGCTTGGGCAACTTCTTCATTGCCTCGCGATACCAGAACTGGTTGTTGCGGCGATAATAATAGTCGTTGTAAAGGCGGTTGAACGCCTGCTTGTCATTATCGTAGAGCGACTCATAGATAAAGTCGAACTGGGCTGAGATACGCGGATGGAACATATCGGCACGGTTGCGGTCGCGCACAAAGAGCACGTCGCTCACAAGCGAATAGAGTCCGTCGCGCAGCCAGAGGTCTTCCTGCTGGGTTGCGCTGGCAAAGTGAGCCTCTATCTTACGCTGCGTATCAAACTCGGGCTTCATGCGGTAACGCTCGCCGTCGATGCGCTCCAGATACTTGCTGCGCACCTCGTCGGCGCGTCCGTGGAAGACACGGTCGAGCACCCAATCGGTAATGAAGGGCTGGGTGAAGCGCTCCTCCTGGAAATTGAGCCCGTACTGCATGATTTCCTCACGGCTCATAGCCTGCGACGGAGCAAACTGCCCCGTCAGTCCATATACACAGTCGAGGGGTATCTCCCAAATGCGGAAGAAGCCTAAGACATGGTCAATGCGGTAGGCATCAAAGAACTGCGACATATTCTGGAAGCGGCGCACCCACCATTGGCAGCCGTCCTTGAGCATCTCGTCCCAGTTGTAGGTGGGGAAGCCCCAGTTCTGGCCGTTGACCGAGAAATCGTCTGGCGGTGCTCCTGCCTGTCCGTTAAGATTGAAGTATTTGGGCTCCATCCATACGTCGCAGCTGTATCTGTTTACGCCGATGGGGATGTCGCCCTTGAGGATGACGCCCTTCTGTCTGGCATACTCGTGAGCGTCCTTCATCTGCGCCGACAGCACGTACTGAACGAAATAGAAGAAAGCCACAGTCTGGTATTCCTTAGTGCGAGGGTCTGACAGCAGAGCACGGTCGGCCTCGTTCCATACATTATGGTCTTTCCACTGAGAGAAATCGGCTGTACCGTTCTCGTTTCTCAGCCATGAATACTGGGCATAGGGCACGAGCCAGCTCTGGGTTTCCTGGAAGAACGCCTTAAACTGCGCGCTCTTCATCATCTTCTTGCCTTCCTGCTGATAGACTTTGCCTAAGTAGTCCAACTTGAAGGCGTTTGCCTTCTCATAGTCTATCTGTGGCAGGGCGTTGAGTCTGCGGCGCTCTGCTTCAGCCTCACTGCGCGCATCCTTGTCCTTCAATTCGGGCAAAGCGCGAAGGTCGGCATACTGGGGATGTATGGCGAAGATGCTGATGCAGCTGTAGGGATAAGAGTCGGTCCAGGTGTGGGTGATGGTGGTGTCGTTGATGGGGAGCAACTGCAGCACGCGCTGTCCTGTCTTTGCCATCAGGTCTATCATCATCTTGAGGTCGCCGAAGTCGCCCACGCCCGCACTCTTCTTGGTGCGGAGCGAGAAAACCGGGACAAGCGTACCTGCCAGTCTGCGGTTCCATATCTCAAAGAAAGCCTGATCCAAGTTGTACACCACCATCGCGCCCTTATTCATGTCGGGCAGGGCGATGGTGCGGTTGCTGCTACACTCCCACATCATCACGTGTCCGGAAGCGTTTGTTACCACAAACTTCAGCTCTATCAGCTCGCCTTGAAGCTGCTCGGCGTCGATGTCGACAGCCCATTCGCAGTAGTTGTGAAGCGTCATGGGCACGGCCTTGTCCGGACACCATTCGCCTAAAGCCTTCTGCGCACCTATCACTGCCAGACGCTCTCCGTCGCGGAGTTGCGGTGCCCGTACGATGAGACGCAGCGTGCGGGCAAAGGATGTAGACTTGAGAGGCTGCGGAACCTGATGGTTGATGCAGTCGGTAAATGCAGAACTGTAGAGATACGAGTCTTCGGGCATATCATTCCAACGGTCGTACACGTGGTATTCGGTTGCAGCGGTACATGTGAAGTCGATCACATGCTTCACCGTCAGCCATTCGCTTCGCTCGAAAGTGCCATCTGTCGTCACCTTATAATAATATATAAGGTTAGGGGTGGATGTACGCAGCGAAAGGTCGCACCACCAGTCCACTCCGTCTACGGTGGTCATACGAAGTGTCTTCACCTCGTCTTTGTCCATGAAGCAGAGCGAGAGTTCCTCGCCGAATGCAGTACGGTATTCTATATGAAAGTGTATAGTCATTATGTATATGGGTTATAGGATTATTACCATGAGAACTATTTATTCCTGTTGCTCCTGATGGCTGCCACAGAGAAGGCACCGCAGACAAGCAATACGCCAGCCACAATCATCATGTGGCTCTGGTGGGAGCCGACGAGATGAAGGAGGTGGCCGCCACACAGGGCTGCCACAATCTGGGGAATACAGATGGTGCCGTTGAAGAGTCCGAGATAAGCGCCCTTATGGCTGTAGCCCTCAAGGGCGTTGGTGACAAAGGCAAACGGCATGGCGAGCATGGCTGCCCAAGCACAGCCTATGAGCAGGAAGGGCAGTACGAGCATGTTCTTGTCGCCGATAAACGGCACAAGGGCAAAGCCTATTCCGCCGATAACCAGGCTCAGGGCGTAAGCCAGCTTCTCGTTCTTGAACTTCGGAAGCGCCATAGCCCACAGCACCGACCCGATGGCTTGCCAGAAGAACAGCACGCCAACCCAGTTGCCCGCCTCTTGGTAGCCCTTGGAAACCACGTCGGTGGTGTGCCATACGGTTTCGGCAATGGTACCGTTGGTGTAGGTCCACATATACATAAAGGCAGCCCAGCAGAAGAACTGTACGAGTCCGACCTTCCAGAACATCGTCGGCGCATTCTTGAGAAGCGTTATCCAGCCTGCGCACTTCTTTTCTGTCTGAGGCTGGGCCTCGTTGTATTCGGCGTATTCCGCGGGGGTCCACTCCTTTACCTTCGCCGTGGTGAAGATGACGCAGAGGATGAGTATGGCTGCTCCGACATAGAACGAATAGATGACTGAGTCGGGTATTACGCCCTTTGCGGCTTCGTTGGAAATGCCGAGAGCCGTAAAAAAGAACGGAAATACGTAGCCTACAAGCGAACCGGCATTACAGAGAAATGACTGGATGGAGTAGGCGAGCGACTTCTGTTCCTCATTCACCATGTCGCCCACAAGCATCTTGAATGGCTGCATGGCCATATTGATGCTCGTGTCGAGAAACATCAGCGAGATAAGTCCGAAGACCATGGCCGTGCCGACAGCCATACCGAACGAACCGGCATTGGGCAGCAGGCACATTACCAGTACAGCCACTGTGGCTCCTACGAAGAGGTACGGGATGCGACGCCCGAAGCGACACCATGTCCTGTCGCTGAGCGTGCCTACTATGGGTTGTACGAGGATGCCCATCAGAGGAGGCAATATCCAGAAATAGCTGAGGTTGTGGGGGTCAGCCCCCAGTGTGGCAAAGATGCGCGATATGTTGGCGCTTTGCAGGGCGTAAGCTATCTGTACGCCAAAGAATCCGAAACTCAAATTCCAGAGTTTCCAGAATGAAAGATTAGGCTTTTGGGTCATTGTTATTTGGTTTTCTGTTATTCTGTTTTTTATCCGTTCAGCGGGTGGTGCCTCTCACGACCAGTCGCGTCCTCACCACACGCATGGCCACCTCATTACGCGGCAGCGAACCTTCCACCTGGCTGATGAGTATATTGGCAGCCTCCTCACCCACAACCACGCCACGTTGTTCCACCGTGGTGAGCATCGGGTCGCAGGCTATGGCACGTTCGCCGTTGGTAAATCCGCAGATGCTTATGTCGTTGGGGATGCCGAACCCCATGCGTTTGGCGGTGTAGAGTATGCCTATGGCGGTGTCGTCGTTGATGGCGAAGAAGGCGTCGGGGCGCTCGTCGTCAGGCAGAGAGAGTATTTCGGGTGTAATTGCCTCAGCCTGCGCGCGGTTGTCACATATACGCACAAGTTTTTCGTCTATCTTCAATCCGTTTTTGGCCAAGGCGTCACGATAGCCGTTATAGCGGTTCTTCGACAGTTCCAGGTTCATCGGCGAGCCATAGAAGGCGATACGCTTGCAGCCGGTATCTATCAGGTGGGTCACCGCCGTAAAGGCTCCGTTATAATCATCCACCACCACTCGCGAACCGTTGACGCCGGTGCAGATACGGTCATAAAACACAAGTGGCACCCCATTGTCCATAAGCTGGCGGAAGTGGTCATACTGTCTGGTATCCTTGGCTTGCGACACGATGACGCCACACACCTTATTCTTATAGAAGTCGTCGCAGATTGCCACCTCCTTGTCGTAACGCTCGTTGCTCTGTGCCACCATCACACGATAACCGCGCGCACGCGCTTCCTCTTCTATTCCCGAGAGGATAGACGAAAAGTAGTAATGCACAAACTCAGGAATGATTACGCCGATAACCTTCATTGGCTGGCTATGGGTGTGGCGCAACGCCTCACCAATGACATTCGGGCAAAAGTTATGTTCTTTCGCGTATGCCTTGATGCGTTCTTTTTGTGACGCGCTGATGCGGGGACTGTCGTTGAGCGCACGACTGACTGTCGCTACCGAGATGCCCAAGTCGCGGGCTATGTCTCGCATTGTCATAGGTGACTTATCTGCCATGGTTTTCAGTTATGTCGCAAAATTAGTCATTATTCCCGAATGTGTAATGCTTTTCTTTGCACAAAATATTAAATTGTAGTGCAATCGTTTGCATTGAGATTGTAGCAGTTTTCGCAAAAAAAAGATACAAGGTGATTAGATTAACCCTAACTTTGCAAGCAGATTGAAATGAGCCCAATAACTACTGAACTTCATTTACATAATATATCTATAACTAAAAACAGCAAAACATGAAGCAGTTGAAAATCAAATTGCCTCTGAAGACGTTGGTACTTGCCGGCAGTCTTCTCCTTGCAACAAGTTCCTTTGCGCAGAACAATGCCATCAAGGGACATGTGAAAGATGCTTCGGGCGAACCTCTCATGGGTGCAACCATCACTGTCAAAGGTAAAGCCGTAGGCATTACCGATGTTGATGGCAACTTCACCATCGATGCAGCCCCTGGTACAGAACTTACATTCACCTTCTTGGGCATGTTGCCACAGACCATCAAGGCAACGGGCAACATGACCGTAACTCTCTCCAGTGATGACAAGCTCCTCAATGAGGTGGTGGTCATCGGTTATGGTACTGTAAAGAAAAACGACCTTACAGGTTCTATCAACACGGTAAAGCCAAGTGAGGTGCAGGCCGGACTTGCTACATCGGCTCAGGACCTTCTGGTAGGTCAGGCTCCTGGTGTAACCGTAACCTCTGCCGGTGGACCTGAAGGCGGCGGTACAATCCGTGTGCGTGGTGGTTCTTCACTCAACGCCAACAACGACCCGCTTATCGTCATCGACGGTGTGCCATTGGACAACTCTGGTATACAGGGTATGGGCAACCCGCTCTCGATGATTGCCCCTGACAACATTGAAAACATGACCATCCTCAAGGATGCTTCCGCTACAGCCATTTACGGTTCGCGCGCTTCCAATGGTGTCATCATCATCACCACCAAGCGCGGTATGAAGGGCAAGCCTCAGGTAAACTTCTCCGCCAATATGTATGTCAACACTGCCCGCAAGACCTACAAGTCTTTGTCTACAGATGCATTGACAGAAGTTCTGACACAGCATTTTGGCGCTGACAGCGACCCCATTAAGTATATTCAGGCCAACGCCCAGAAGTATGGCGTGCTCAACACCAACTGGCAGGACGAAGTGCTGCGTACCACCGTCTCTCACGACTACAACCTGAGCGTGGGTGGAACTACCGGCTGTCTGCCTTATCGCGTGTCAGCCAGCTACACCAATAACAATGGTATTCTGATGGACTCTCGCATGGATCGTGCCACCGTGGGCTTCAATCTTACTCCTGAGTTCCTCAATCACCGACTCAAGATTAAGGCCAACGTCAAGGGCTACTGGATAAAGAACCAGTTCACCAACAGCGGTGCAGTGGCAGCTGCCATCGCTATGGACCCATCTGCACCTATTTATAATAATGCTCAGATGAAGGGTGGCATTGATGGCTACAAGCTCTGGAACGGTTACTACTCTCACATGAATGGTGCGGCTTTCAACACCAACGGTACAAACAACCCAATTGCCACTGCTACCGACAAGGACGACAAGGCCACAGTACTGCGCAGCAACGGTAACCTGCAGATTGACTATGCACTGAAATGGTTGCCCGACCTGCACTTCAACCTCAACCTCGGTTACGATGTGAGCAAGTCTAAGGAGAACCTCTACACTGCAGCCAACTCACCTACAGCATGGGACGGATGGCGCAACGACGGTGCCGGTACTCACCAGTACATCGAGCAGTTCAAGAGCAATACCTTGCTCGATTTCTATATGAACTACCAGAAGCAGGTAGACTGCATCAAGTCGTTCTTCGATGTTACAGCTGGTTATTCTTGGCAGCGCTTCTATAGCGACGGCCACAACAACGGTACTGTCTTCACCACCGACGGTTTCAGCACTCCTGTTCTCAACGCTGACGGCACCTATACTCTCAACTGGGGTACACAGCGTAAGGGTACTACCTACACCGACCCTGCCAAGACTGCATGGGCTAAGCATCTTCAGTTGCTGTCATTCTTCGGACGAATCAACTATACTCTGATGGACCGCTACCTCTTGACATTCACCGTACGTGGTGATGCTTCTTCACGTTTCAGCAAGGAAAACCGTTGGGGCGTATTCCCCGCAGCGGCATTCGCATGGAAAGTCACTGACGAACCTTGGATGAAGAGCGTCAAGAAGGTGATGGACGAACTGAAACTCCGCCTCAGTTGGGGTGTCACTGGTCAGCAGGATATCGGCGACAACTACTATCCTTACCTCGCCACATACGTATCGTCTGTACAGGGCTCTAACTATCCTTCACTCAGCGGCAATGGTTTCATCTCTACCATGTACCCCTCGGGTTACGACCCCAAACTGAAGTGGGAGGAGACTACTACATGGGACGCCGGTGTTGATGTTGCCTTCCTCAACAACCGCATCTCTGCCAGCTTGGATTTCTATCTGCGTAAGTCAAAGGACTTGTTGAGCTACGTATCAGTACCCAGCGGTTCGTCTACCACCAACATGATGAACCAGAACATCGGAACACTGAAGAACCAGGGTGTCGAGTTCTCTATCACAGCACGTCCTATCGTGACCAAAGACTTCTCTTGGACTGCCAGCTACAACGTGGCTTACAACAAGAACAAGATTACCAAGCTCAACAACGATGGTTCATATATTGAGACAGGTGGCATCTCTTCGGGTAACGGAAACAACTGCCAGGTACAGGCCGTTGGTCATCCTATCAATTCATTCTACCTCTTTGAGCAGGTGTACGACAAGGACGGCAAGCCACTGGAAGGTGTATACGTAGACCAGGATAATAACGGTGTAATCAACGACGACGACCGCCGCATATATCACAGCAAAGACCCGAAGGTGACAATGAGCTTCTCTTCTACTTTCAACTGGAAGAACTGGGACCTCGGTATCGCAATGCACGCCAACATCGGCAACTATGTTTATGCCGACGCCATGTCAGACCATGCTGTCGTTGACAACTGTTGGAAGAACGGTAAGTTAAACAACCTCATCCAGACCGATTACTACTTCAACGGTACCGTCAATCCTGCAATAGGCATCATGAAGAGCGACTACTGGCTGCGCAATGCCAGCTTCCTGCGCTGCGACAACATCACACTGGGTCACACATGGCCCTATCTGCTCGACAACAAGATGCGTCTGCGTCTCTACGGAGCAGTCCAGAACCCATTTGTCATCACCAAGTATAAGGGTCTCGACCCAGAGGTGGCAAGCGGTATCGACCGCGACGTCTACCCACGTGCTACAACCTTCACCATCGGTGTAGTGGCAAGTTTCTAAATCATACAACAAGCGTCTAACAATACAATAAAGACTATAATAATATGAAATCATATAAAAGCATCATAGCTTCAGCATTGTTTGCAGGTCTGGCCCTGACTACCACATCCTGTATCGGCGATTTGGATCTTGAGCCCAATGATCCGAACACCACCACAGCCGGCAACATGACAGAGGCTGCTTACGAGGCCGTGTTGGCTAAGTGTTACTCTGGCTTGGCTGTATCTGGCCAGGGCGGTCCCGACGGAGATTCAGATATCTCTGGTCTCGACGGCGGTACCGGACAGTACACACGTGCGCTCTTTATGCTCAACGAGTTCCCCACCGACGAGACAAAGTGGATATGGAAAGACGAGGGCGTCATCGACCTTAACACCAACACATGGGGTAAGGGCAACGCCAACATCTTCGGTACATACAGCCGTATGTATGTAGAGATAGCCATCTGCAACGACTTCCTGCGCCTCATCAAGGGCAAGGACCAGTTCAAGGATATGGCTCTCGAAGCCCGTGCGCTGCGCGCCATGAGCTACTATAATATCGTAGACCTCTTCGGTATGGGTGGCTTCATCACAGAAGAAGACCCCGTAGGAAGCAAGCCCAAGCAGATTTCACGCGTCGAGCTTTCTACATGGCTGGCCAGCGAGTTGGAAGACATCGTAGCCAATATGTCTGATGCCACACCCCACTACGGACGCGTAGGCAAGGACGGCGTTGAGGCTCTTCTCGCCCGTCTCTATCTCAATGCAGGCGTCTTTACCGGCACTCCAGCCTACGACAAGTGCGCTCAGCACTGCGAGAACATCATCGCACGCCATAAGGGCAAAGGTTTCAAGGGCTCTGGTCTTGCAGAGCACTACCTCTATCTGTTCTGCGGCGACAACGATGTATATATGCCAGGTGGCTCAGATGTCAACGAAATCCTTTGGGGTATTCCCTACGATGCCGTTGAGCTCACTCCTTACGGAGGCACCACCTTCCTCTGCTGCGCAGCTATCAGCAACCTGACCGTCGATAACGATGGCGCTTATATGAACTGCGAGGACTACGGACTCAACCAGCAGTGGGGCTGTATGCACGCCACCAAGGAATTTGCCGACAAGTTTGCTTCCGAGCCCAACGACGTACGCTGGTCTATGTGGAAGAAGGATGTAGACGGATTCAAGAAGGAGAACACCGCATTCTCTAAGTTTACCGACGGCTATGGCGTGGTTAAGTTTACCAATCTGCTGCGCGGCAGCAACGGTAATTTCAAGAAGGGTGAAATCACCAAGTTCCCCAACACCGACCTTCCCCTCATCCGTCTGGCCGATGTCTATCTGATGTTTGCCGAGTGTGCAATGCGCGGAGCTGCCGACAAGGCCAAGGGTGTGGAATATGCCAACTATGTACGTGAACGTGCAGGCGTTTCAGCATGGACTCAGACCGACCTCAACGAGCAGAACATGATTGACGAGCGTTGCCGCGAGTTGTACTGGGAGAACGTGCGCCGTACAGACCTCGTTCGCTTCGGACTCTTTACCGGCAGCAAGTACACTTGGTCATGGAAGGGCAATGTAGACAAGGGTGCCAGCATTCCTGACTACATGAACGTATTCCCGATTCCTTCATCGGTAATCGCTGCTCAGCCCGACTTCAAGCAGAACCCCAATTATTAAGCATCAATCAATCTTTATAAACAGATTAAGCAATGAAAAAATTAAGTTATATACTGTTCAGCTTCATCAGCCTGGTGCTTGCCACCGCTTCGTGCAGCGGCCCTGAAGAGGAGAACCCCGTCATTCAGACGCCTACCAAGCTCGTGCTGAACACACCGGCTACTGCCAACCAATACGTAGACCTTGGCTATGACAAGGAGGCTGGCACTGTAAACTTCACTTGCTCGCAGGCCGACTATGGCTTCGCTGCATCAGCCAATTACTACATGCAGGTGTCACTCGATGCGACCTTCGCTAATTTTGTTGAACTTGGCGACGCCTACACTTCATGCAACCTGAACGTGAAGGCAAGCCAGATAGCAGAAGCCATCTGCAAACTGCGCGGCATCACGAGTGAGGAAACCTACACCGACGAGCCTGCCCGCAAGGTATACTTCCGCGTAAGGTCTCAAATCCTGAAGTACGAGGACACCAGCATCCTCTCAAATGTTGTGGCTATGGAGAAGATTAAGGGCTACTTCGCTCTGCGTCTGCCGGGCTACATCTACCTCGTAGGTGCACCTGAGGGTTGGACTGGTCCTTCCGAAGATAATAAGGCCCACTACGAACCCTGGAAACTCTTCGAGGACGACAATGCTGTAGGCAGCAAGGTCTATTACGGAGAATTCGACATTCCTGCAGATAAGTTCCAGTTCCGTTTCTACACAGCTCTGACTGGATGGGACAAGGATTCTTACGGTATCCAGGAGAAAGACGCACCCAAGGACATCAGTATGACCAACGGCATTTACGACGGAGCCATCGTCAAGGGTAAGGGTAGCTACCAGTTGCCCGGCTGGGCTGGCGGAAAAGTCAAGATTACCGTCAATATGAGCAACGACTCTAAGATGACCGTCAAATTCGAGAAAGTAGGTTAACATTTCAGTAACGTCAAAGTGAACATAATCATGAAGAAATCAACAATAGCATTTATAGCAGTCCTGTCTCTCGTCTTCGCCTCGTGCGATGACGACTGGACAGAGGCCCTGCCACAGGTTAATCCTCAGGAGCAAGCCTTTGCTGTCGACGACATCACGCTCAAGAGTATTGTCCCCGAGGCAGTCAATCTGCAGGAGGCATATATGAAGGACAACAAGGTGAAGCTCTTCACCGAAAGCGTGAAGAACCTCCCCGCTGGCAGCAAGATAAGGTACGAGCTGCAGTTCAGCAAGACCGCCGACTTCGCCAAGTACGGCACCCTGGTATGCGAAATGGATTCCGACACAGCTGTCGTGAAAGCCTCTGACTTCCAGAACGCTTATGTGGCAGCCATCAGCCGCGGCTCCAAGGCCAAGCAGCTCTACCTGCGCTACGCCGCTTACATCGTCAAGGACGGGACTTCAGTAGTCCGCGTAGGCGACCCCAACACTTATCTGGGCGCCTCCCAGGTGAAGGTTACTCCTTACCCGAGCGACCTCGTCATCGAGAACAACTACTACCTGCTGGGTACCATCAACGGATGGTCGGTAGCTAATGCCATCAAGTTTGACCACAGTGGCGACCCCTACGACAACCCCGTATTCACCCTTAAGGTGAACATCAGCGAGAGCGATGCTGCCTCCGGATGGTGGTGGAAGGTTGTGCCTGAGTCTACATTCCGAAATGGCAACTGGGTAGACGCTGACAATGCAGCCTATGGTGTGGTTGAAAACGGCGACGGTGCTGCCGAAGGAAGCCTCGTTGGACGTACCGCAAAGAATGATGTAGGTGCAGGATGCCTGAAGATGAGCGGAGATTTGCTGTTAACCATCAATCTCGAGGATGGCACCTACTCGTTCACCCCTATCGCAAAGTAATTGTAAATCCTTAAGACATAGATACATTTTGTCACATAGATTCGTTAAGGCTTTAGATTTTTTAAGTTAGATTGGAAGAGACTGCTCACTTGGCGTGAGTGGTCTCTTTTTTTATTGGCGACGCGCCAACGTGCAAACGATTGCGCAACTGGTTTGTACGTTTCTCACTCTGTCACACTTGTTTATAGGGGAATTTGAGATAACTTTGGAGTATAAACCAAAGGGGTTGCCCAGCGGCGCGATGCAAGCGGACTAACCTCGCCGACAACCATAATTGGGGTATACGATAGTATGGGTATGCCCTCTGCTCTGATAGTAACTAAAAACAGAATAAGATGAAGACATTTTACATGACTCTCGTTGCCCTTATGGCAACATTAGGCATCCATGCACAGGGTTGGCCAGCCAACTACGACGGCGTGATGCTGCAAGGATTCTATTGGGATTCATACCGCGCGTCAAAGTGGTTCAACCTCGAAGCCCAGGCCGATGACCTCGCACCCTACTTCAGTCTGGTATGGATACCGCAGAGTGCCAACTGCGGCAGCGGACGTTCCATGGGCTACGACGACCTTTACTGGTTCAGCAATTACAACAGCTCGTTTGGCAACGAGACCCAACTGCGCTCGATGATCAAGACCTTCAAGAGCAAGGGCATTGGCACCATTGCCGATGTGGTCATCAACCACCGCAATACCCTCACCAGCTGGACCGACTTCCCTGTAGAGACATACAAGGGCACGACCTACCGCATGTATTCTACCGACATCTGCCACGACGATGATGGTGGTAGCACCTACAACTGGGCTGTCGGCCAGAGTCCTAAGCTGAGTCTCAGCAACAAGTATGACTCGGGCGACGACTGGGATGGCATGCGCGACCTCGACCACTACAGTTCCAACGTGCAGAGCGTGGTGAAGGCTTACCTCGACATGCTGCTCAACGACTTCGGCTATGCCGGATTGCGTTACGACATGGTCAAGGGCTACGCCGGAATGTTCACCGGCATCTACAACACCGCCCTCAAGCCTCGCTTCTCCGTAGGCGAATACTGGGACGGCAACGCCAATACCGTCAAGGCCTGGATAAACGCCACCAAGGTCAACGGCGAGCCCACATCGGCTGCCTTCGACTTCCCCGTGCGTTACGCCGTGCGCGACCTCATCGCTTCCAATTGGAGCGCCAGGGCAAAGAACGGACTCGTCGGCGATGCTGCCTACCGCCGCTATGCGGTGAGTTTTGTGGAAAACCACGACACCGAGTATCGATCCAGCACGGAGCAGCAAGACCCTATACGCAAAGACACGCTTGCTGCCAACGCCTACATCCTCGCTGCCTGCGGCACGCCCTGTGTCTTCTACAAGCATTGGCAGGCATACCCCACAGACATCAAGATGATGATTAATGCCCGCCACATAGCTGGCATCACCAATACCAGCACCACCGTCTTCAACGAGTATGTAGCCACGCAGTGCAATGTCCTCAAGACCGAAGGTGCTCACGGCACTCTCTACGCCGTGATGGGCCAGCGCGCCAACGCTTACCAGGCTCCGGCGGGTTATACCGAGATACTGCGCGGATATCACTATCGCTACTTGCTCAGCAACAGCAGCAACGTGGCTTGGGTCGACCTTCCCTCCGGTCACTATGACGATGTGCAGAAGGCTCGTCTCACTGCGGTGAGCAGCCAGCCGGGTGCGCAACTGGTCTACACCACCGACGGAACCACGCCCACCGCGCAGAGCCGCAAGGCGGCAAGTGGCACGCTCGTCGACATCCCCGCCGGCACCACCACGCTGAGTGTGGGACTGCTCGTAGGCACCACGGTATCGGCTGTCATCACGCGCACCTATGAGGTAAGCGCTCCCGAGGCCTTCACTCCCTACGACATCACCATAAACGTGAACGCTGACAACGTGGGATGGAGCCGCGTAAACTTCTGGGCTTGGGACGACCAGTACGGCGACAACTTCACAGCCACTGGCACGTGGCCTGGCGACGCCGTCACCGTCGCTAAGACCATAGAAGGTCGCAAGTGGTACAGCCGCACCTACCGTATAACCAAGCGCGATGCCATGCTCTCATTTGTCTTCAGCACCGCCAGCGGTTCTCCACAGACCGTCAACGTGTATGACATCAACAAGGACGCGTTCCTCGAAATCGCCACCAGCAAGGACAGCCAGAACCATTTCTACGTGACCGATGTGACCCCGCAGACCCCCCCCGCCATAACCACCGTGACCACCGACACCCACCGCCGACCCACTCTCTGGTACGACCTGCAGGGTCGCCAATACTCCCATCGTCCCACCCAGCCCGGCGTTTACATCAACAGCGGCAAGAAGATTATGATACGGTAAACCTCTGCGGTGCA
>NZ_NPJK01000027.1:0-396 GCF_002251285.1 Prevotella sp. P5-64 | reverse complement strand
GGTTGAGGTGCGGAGTTGTTTTACCTTGGTCGATGATATAGGCAGTACGGCGCAGACGGTACGCACCCCCGGCAACTCTGTAGGAGTTGCGATTTCACAGCCCAGGGTTGAGGTGCGAAGCGCCTCTACCCTGGGTATTGGTACAAAAAAGGTAGCAACGCTGAACCGAAGGTCACCGGCGCGGCGCTTTGCGACGCGGAAAGGTAAATTGTTGCGTTTAGCCGTAGGCGTTACCTCCAGCAGGATAATGGAAAAAAAAGGTGTAGACGATTATTATTAACCGAGCATAACGCCTTCGGCTAATCGCAACTCCTTCAGAGTAGCTATAATAGTTGTGCAGCTACCCAGGGTAGCGGACTACGCCCGCAACCCTGGGCTGGGAAAGCGGAAGTCGTA
>NZ_NPJK01000026.1:0-1374 GCF_002251285.1 Prevotella sp. P5-64 | reverse complement strand
TAAGGATGAGATAGATACAAAAAGCCGTAGAGTCTTCTGAAGGCTTCGCCTTTGTGGCTATGGCGCCGCCGACAGTCGGAAAACAAGTTTTCCTTCGTGTCACCACCGCCACAACCACAGTCATGCGGGGCATGACTTCAGAAGACACCACGGGGCAAAAAGCGGCCGACGGCCGTAAAAAAAGTCCGGCTACGCCGGTAAAAAAACAGACGCTTACTATCCTTGCCAAAGGAAAGAAGAAGATAGGCAAGGGCCTGCCAATGCAGCCTTCCAGGCATGTTTTTTTCCCTTACGCTGGCAAGCATGAACCCAGACAGGCTGTGACGGTTATCACTATCGTCGACACCTCACGCTGCGGCTTGTCAGAAAGCTGTTATCGTCAAGTCGGTCTTATCGTAATAGAACTTATAGATTGTCGCATGGGGATAACTATGAAAGTTGACGATAATACCTATAGGATATTGAGTGCCAAGCATGTAAGAAAACAACTGTTGATACTCTTTGGACGTCAAGTTCTCAAGGGCTTTACATTCGATGATGACATTGCCGCGCTTGTTGGGAACCACATAATCCATCTTCAGAAACGAAGAGAGGCTGTGGCCTTTGTAGACAGGATGATGGCGGTGCTCCTTCCATGCTGGGATACCTGCCTCGGAAAAGGCAACACCCAACGCTTCCTGGTAGATATACTCAGGCATACCTATTGGCAACTCTTTATACACATCCTGTATGACGCCAACGATGTCATACACATACTTCTGCAACTGAGCCTTGAACTCTGGGTCTAAAGTGGTTTTTGCCTTGACTATCATGATTGTATTATTGTCAGCTGCAAAGATAATGGATAGTTTGCAGACTAAAGAACATGAAACAGATTATTTGTTTTCTATGGCAGCAAACTAAATGAGGATGGGGATGGCTGCCATAAGGATGAGGTAGACACAAAAAGCCGTAGAGTCTTCTGAAGGCTTCGCCTTTGTGGCTATGGCGCCGCCGACAGTCGGAAAACAAGTTTTCCTTCGTGTCACCACCGCCACAACCACAGTCATGCGGGGCATGACTTCAGAAGACACCACGGGGCAAAAAGCGGCCGACGGCCGTAAAAAAAGTCCGGCTACGCCGGTAAAAAAACAGACGCTTACTGTCCTTGCCAAAGGAAAGAAGAAGATAGGCAAGGGCCTGCCAATGCAGTCTTCCAGGCAGGTCGGCGCAACATGGGGAAGACGGGAGAGGACATACACGAAAGCAGCTGTTTTTGTACCGGCGACTGCCGGACTTTTTTTACCGCCAAAGGCGGACTTTTTGTTTTTGCGGCTTTTCAGCCTGCCGACAGGCGGGCGGGGAGGGGGGTGGCGGCGAATGGCCGAGAGCGTG
>NZ_NPJK01000025.1:0-65294 GCF_002251285.1 Prevotella sp. P5-64 | reverse complement strand
CATCGTGGGGTAAGGGGATGGTGGCTACATATTGATGTTGTGCTGTTGCTTTTTACTGAAAGCTGCTACTAACGACTCATAAATCTACCCTTAATCGTGTATTGGATGATAGTTGCGGATTTTAGGACAACCATATCCACCGCAAGAAGAAACTTCTCTTTCCTTTGGTTAAGACTGGATTGAACTATTAGACTCTATGGGGGACGCATGGAGAGGCACGTAGCGGGGGGCTTTTGTTGTATCTGGTATGGGCCACGCTTTACGCTCCTAACAACCCGATCCACAGCAGAGAGAGTCTGCTATCCCTTTGGGATGGCTGGGATAGGGCTTCTGGATAAGGCTTCTCTTGTGGGCTTGGTGAGCGACTTATGTGCCTTTTCTGTCCTGATTACTGCGATTATTGTGCGTATTGCCGCGTTTTAATATAATTTAACCCGCGTGGCCTTGTTTTTTAACGGCTTTTTTGTGTTTATGTCATAAATATGCCGTATTTTTGCAGAAAATTAACGCTGTAATGGTTACTTTGCGCTCCATCCACGACCCATCCATTGCCCCGCTCGCTGCTGCGAGTGGTGCGTTGCGTGTCGCTTGGCGGTGCTGAGTGCCATTTCTGCTTACACCTAATTTATATATAACCCATTCAACTACTGATATTCATTAACAATTAAAAACTATAAACATTATGACAAAACATTTACGATTAATCATGCTATCCCTATTCGCAATGATTTGCATGGGGGGGGTATTCGCAGAGTGAAGAGAAACCATTGTTCTATGAGTCATTTGATAAAAACAATGGCACAGGTGGAAATGACGGAAAATTTAGCGGCAGTATAGCAAGTGCTAATGCTAACTATGACAATACAGGCTGGATTGGCCCAAATGTCAAAGGAGCAAACAAGTGTGTGAAAATTGGATCGAAAGATGACAAAGGATCTATTAAAACTCCAACAATTAAAGTAACAACAAAGTGTTTACTATCTTTTAAAGCTGCAGCTTGGGATAATCAAAAAGAAAAAGAACAAATCAAAGTTTCTATCAACGACAATAGCGGCAAAGGCAAGTTGACTTACAACAATATCACAGCACAATCTGTAACCATTAATATGGTAAAAGCCAAATGGACCGACTATGCCATGGAGATAAGTGGTGCCTCTGAGTTTACTATTACTTTTGAAGGCTTGGTAGCAAAGAACCGTTTCTTCCTCGATGAGGTTAAGGTTACAAAGGTTGAAGAAGTAACTCCCGCAGAAATCACTCTCGATGAGAATAGCGATAATATTGTAGAGGCGGCTGAGAATGTCAATGTTACCTTGAAGCGTACGCTGTATGGTGATGGTGGTTGGAACACACTGTGTGTGCCTTTCTCTCTTACCGCAGCACAGGTCACGGCTGCTATCGGTAACGATGTAGAACTGCGCAAGCTCTCCTCTATTGAGGGTACAACTCTTAAGTTTGTAAGCACCGACATAATTACAGCTGGTGAACCCTGTCTAATTAAGGTGGCTAAGGATGGTAGTACCTATAATTTTGAAGGCGTAGCTACGATAGCCGTTGCAAACAACAAGGATTACACCTTTTCAATGGTTAGTGGAGACATACAATTCCTCGGCATTTATTCTCCTATGGATGTTGTGACGGTAAATCCAGCAGGTCCCTCAACTGGTTATTACGCATTCCTTGGTGAAGGCAATAAGTTCTTCAAGGCTCAAGCGGAAACTAAGATGAAGGGATTCCGGGCTTTCTTCCTGGTTCCCAACAATGTTCCTTCTAACGCTCTCAAGGCTGTTATCGACGGCACTGCCACAGGTATCGAAGACTTAGTAATCGACGGCGTCAAGGCCAACGGTCGTGTATACAACCTCAACGGCCAGTATGTTGGCAACAGCCTCAACGGTCTGCAGCCCGGTCTCTATATCCAGAACGGCAAGAAGATAGTAGTAAAGTAATATAACCCATAATATACATAGATATGAACAAAATGAAATATGTGGCTCCTGCAGCCGAAAAGATAATTATCAACAACGATGCCATCTTGGCAGGTTCAATAAACAGCACCGGTGAAATAGGTGGCTTTACCGGTGACGAGGAGGTTAAAGATCAGGGATATGCCCGCAGCCCATTGGCCACAGACGTTTGGGAAGACATCGACGAGACCAACGGATATAAATAACCGACCGTGAAGGGCAGGTGATGAATAAGCCCCAGCCCATAGACAATAACCAAACCAGCCCCTATGCGACGAGATAGTTGCATGGGGGCTAACTGTTTTCAGCCAGAACCCATAGCGGAGCTGGTGGTAACTTAGGACTTTTGCCTGCAATAACCTAAAACGGTCATTGGGCCAGCAGGTGTGTTATTTGATGACTGCTCTCAGTCTTTTGTTTGTTATGAGGTGTCTTTTACTTGTTTTTAATTTGCAATAGCTCGGCTATTCCTGCTGTGAGTAACGCCTACGGCTAATCGCAACTCTTACAGAGTAGCATGCTTTGTTGGTATAGTAACCCAGGGTAGCGGTCTTCACCCGCAACCCTGGGCTGGGGTGCGCAGCGCCTCTACCCTGGGTACAAATAAAGAAAAGGTAGCAACGCTGTAAGTGTTGCGCTTAGCCGCAGGCGTTATCCTGGCAGGACTTTTGCCTGCAATAACCCAAAACGGTCATTAGGCAGTTTAGGTTTATCATTATTTCGTGGTGTGAAATGGCTGTTTCATGGTTTGCTTCCATTGTTTCAAACCTTGAATTCTGTAATTTATGCTTTGGCTTCAGAATGTTGGTGGACTCCTTGCTTTTGTCTTTTGTGACTATGAGCGCCATGTTGATGGGCTGGCGGTAGTGGATGCTGTCGCCGGGTGTCAGTAGGGTAGTTGAGGTAGTCTTGAGTGCTGCGCTGATGCGTGTCTGTGGTGAAATGTGACCTGTAGTAGTGGCCATTTGTGGTGTTTAGCATTATTTAACATGAGTACTGCATTCTTTCTCTGTGCTTTCTGCCCGATAGTCGTAGATTTGATGTAGCTTTGTAAGGCAAAACAGCGTTGCTGGCGGCGCCTGACTCGCTCTTCGGGATTCGGGACTATAGGCGGGCGGCTCAAGCTGTGGTGCAGGAAATGATATTCTACCATAATACTGAATCTAAAAACTATTAATGAGATGAACAATTATCTACGATGGCTTGTGGCTGTCCTGTTTGCTACGGTCTGCAACTTAGGATATGCGCAGAGCAATGAACCTGAAGTGACGTTGGATTTCACTTTGGCATCCAACCCTTGGCAACTGAAAGAGGGTAGCTATGAGATGAATAAGAAGGCATATACCTACGACGGATATACCATTGAAATCGAAGGTTCACACTATCTGAATAAATCTGAAAGCACTTACTTCCTGCAGTGTCAGGACGAGGCGTATGTAACATTGCCCAAGTTCAATTTCACCGTGTCACGGATAGTTCTGGAGATATATACTCCAGCCAATGCATTGAAGAACAGCGTGTATGTCGGTAACAAGGTTGTGGTCGCCGCTGCTGCAGGCGCGGCCACATGTGACTTTGCTATCCCTGAAGGTAATCAGAGTGCTGGCACTATCTATAAAATTCATAATACTGGCGGCGCAGTCTCAAGAATCAAACAGATAAAAATCTATGGACAGCCTGGCTCTGCCAAGACTCCGACATCAATCTCCTTCGACGGACTGATGGGCGAAGGCATCACGCTGACGGATGGAAAAACGTCGAGCGGCGAAGCTTTTACTGGCTATCAGGCTGTGGAGAAAAACAGCGTGCCTGGCAAGGTGAGCTATGAAACAAGCGGTGACAGAGTGGCTGAGGTCGATGCCTCTACGGGCGCCGTCGTGGTGCATGCCAACGTGTACGGAACGATGACAATCACGGCAACATTCCAGCCCGAGGATAAGGAAAAATATGCCAGTTCGACCGCCCAATATACCATCACCAATAAGCGCGTCGGCACCTATGCCTTCCACGAGTCGTTTGATCAGTGTGACGGCAAGGAGGGATGGTATGGCTTTGCTGCCAAAGGAGAGTGGGATGCCAGTAAGATGGATAATGTGTGGAAGCATACAGGCACTGTCTATCTGGGCAGCGGCTGTATCAGGATAGGTCCAGCCCATGGCAGCGTGACCACGCCTGTCATCAGGGTCGATGGCAGCGCCGTGCTGACATTCAAGGCTGCCATGTGGGAGACCGTGAATGAGAATCCCGGCGTCGTGGTCACCATCTCTGACGGCTCGCTGACCTATGGTGACAATGCGCCAGCAAAGAAGGTGTCAGTAACTCCCGTCAAGGCGAAATGGACTGACTATGAGATGGTGATAACAGGCACGGGAGAGTTCACGCTGACCTTCGCCAATAATAACAACCCAAAAAACAACCGCTTCTTCCTCGACGAGGTGACTGTCACAGAGAGCGCAGCCCGCACAATCGCCCTCGATGAAGAGAAGGACAATGCCATAGAGACAGAAGGCAAGGCCAATGTGACCCTCCGTCGCACGCTCTATGACGATGGGTGGAACACGCTCTGTCTGCCATTCTCTCTCTCCGAGGCGCAGGCGAAGCTGGCTTTTGGCGACGGGGTGGAGCTGCGCGAACTCGAGAAGGTTGAGGGCACATCCCTCATCTTCAAGGCGGTCACGGGTCTCACGGCCGGCGTTCCCTGTCTCATCAGACCGTCGCGCGTGGCAGAAGACAATACCTATACCTTCTCCGGCGTGCAGACAACGGTCGTCACGGCAGGCTCCAGGGCGAAGGATGCTGTGGGTGGGGTTATATCTTTCACGGGCATTTACTCTCCCGTCGACGTCACCGGTTGGGCCGATTCCCATAAGTATGTGGCTTTCCTCGGTGCTGGCAACAAGTTTTTCCGAGCCTTGTCAGGTAAGCCTATGAAGGCTTTTCGCGCCTTCTTCATAGTCCCTGAGACTACTTCGGTCGCAGCTGTAAAGGCAGTAATCGATGGCACTACCACCGCCATCGGCGAGCTGAACGTCGACGGTGACAAGACCGGCGGCCGTGTGTACAATCTCAATGGCCAGTGCGTGGGTACCGGCCTCGATGGTCTGCAGCCCGGCATCTATATCCGTCATGGCAGGAAAGTGATAATAACCAAGTAATAACCTCATGATACGTATGAAGATGAACAGACTCAGATACACGGCGCCCGTTGCCGAGAGAATATCCATCAGCCACAATGCCCTGTTGACAGGCTCGCTCAGCGACGATGGCACCAATGGCGACCTGTCTGGCAGCAAGGACAATGACTACCTCGACCAGGCCCGCACTCCCAGCAACTTCAACATCAGGGAAGAAATAGACGTGACCAACGGATATCGGTGAGTAGTATCTCTATCGACCATTAGACCTAAATACGAGTCTTGTGATTTCATGGCAACTCGTTGATGTTGGAAGTCAGCAAGAGAGTATGCCAGAAGATGGGTTCCATCCTCGTATAAGACTATGGGTTAGAGAAAGCGATAACCACCTTTCAGAAGAGACTGGTTGGCGGCTCATGAACAAGGCAAGAAGAGCTGGCCCTATCTTCTTCTGTGAAGAATAATATCTTATATTAGAAATGGTATAGGTTATGAAAATGCTTGCGGACTTTGCCTTGACCATTATCGGCATCCCTTTAGCGATGCAGACGTACCAACCTGGGCGGCTCTGCCTTTTGCGGCTTGGCAAAGACGTTGACTTGCATATTAACCCCAATCGGTCTAATGACCAATTGGGGTTTAATTCGCAATAGCGCGCTATTCCTGCTATGAGTAACGCCTACGGCTAAGCGCAACACTTACAGTATTGCTATGATAGGTTCGGTGCAACCATCCGAAACCAGCCGCCTTTTCCATTTCGCCGAAACGGTTTTCCTTTGTCCCTCAAAAAAGTTATGTTCAATTAGAACAAGGACAACCATATAGTTATGGCGCAGCATCCTACTGATATGCGCATGGGCGTGAATGGAATGTGTGGGCAGGTCCGGCAAGTGGGTCTGTAACCGGCTAATGGTGACGTGTATATATTTGTGGGCAAGTCTCACACGACAATGAAGTTGCTCCATTGGGAACATGGAGGAGATGTAATGTACTACAAATGTTTGGAGCAAGGCCGTTTCCATCCTCGCATATTTCTTCGTCAGGGCATAGGCTTCAGGTCTATGCGCTGGGATGAGCATGTACTTCTGATGGAAGAAATGTTTGAATCGTACTTTTTGCCGTTCAAAAGAAATTAATTCCACCTTTTGCACTACCCTTTCGTCATTATATTCATAAAAATCATCAAATTATTGTTGATTGTGACAGTTATTTGAAATAAAAGCAGTACCTTTACAACTGATAACATTTTATCTATAAATAACCAACACAGAATACAATGAATAATATATTATCACTTTTAGATAATTTCACGCTTGATAATGCTGATGACATCGCCAAGTCATTGGCTGATGATTTCCGTAAACGTCGCATAGAGAAGAATCTTACTCGTGAGCAGGTTGCTGAGAAGTCGGGCGTTGCTGTAGCAAATATCGTGAGATTCGAGCAGAAAGGACTCATTTCGCTGAAGAACCTCATTGGCATTGCTATGGCTATGGAATACACGTCTGAGGTAAAGAATATATTTTCTGAGCCAAAGTACTCAACAATGGAGGAACTGACTCAGATACGCAAGAACACTGGTAAAACGAGAGCACATAAGCAATGAACAATATAGATAGACTAACTGTAAAATACCACGGTGAGATTGTAGGAGTAATCTCGCTGACCCCAGACGACAAGTGTCTGGCTTTTGAGTATGATCCTCGCTGGCTTGCAGAGGGATTCAGCATTTCGCCATTGGAACTTCCGCTGAAGACTGGATTGTTTCTTGCAAAGCCAACAACTCTGTATGGTGACTTCGGCATCTTTGAGGACAGTCTTCCCGATGGCTACGGTCGCTATCTCCTTCACAAGGCTTTGATGCGTGAAGGCATTGATGACAGGAAACTGACTGCCATTGAGCGACTGAGCATCGTAGGCAATAGCGGCATGGGAGCTTTGACATACGAGCCTGAGGCCATCATATCAACAGGAGAAAATATTACCGACTTCGACTTACTCCAAGAGAAGGCTCTGGAAGTTCTCAAAGAACAGCAGGACACAGACGCTGGACTTCTGCTCTACAACAGCGGTAACAGTGGTGGTTGCCGTCCAAAGGCAGTGTTCTCAGACGCAGAAGGACATTGGCTTGTAAAATTCCGTCACACATACGATCCTAAAGACATGGGACTGCAGGAATACCATTACAATGAGATAGCACGCAAGTGTGGCATCGATGTTCCAGACTTCAAGCTTACCAATGGCAAGTACTTTACAACTAAGCGATTTGACCTTACCGACGATGGCGAGCGCATCCATACAGCTACTGCAGGTGGTTTGCTATGCCTTTCACTGTCTGAGCCTGTGCTTGACTACAGCAACTTGCTTGCTTTGACTGGCTACATCACACAGAATCCAAAGTATGTGGAGGAAATATACCGTCGCATGGTATTCAACTACCTTACCGACAACAAGGATGACCACTGCAAGAACTTCAGTTACCAGGTTCGTAAGGATTCAAATGGCAAGTTCATCTGGCATCTTGCTCCTGCATACGACCTTACCCTATGCACAGAAGGCTACAATGGTCAGCACGCTACATCTGTCAACTCTACCGGCTACCCTACTCTTCAGGACTTCATAGCCGTTGGGACAAAGATTAAAATGGGCGAGAAGCGTTGCAGGGAAATCTTTGATGAGGTTTATCAGAAATGCGGTGACCTTCTGCTCAATGACATTACAAAGAAATAACAGGAATGGTATAAACATTTTTTGCACAGCATTGAAGCAATGGCAAAGCACCTATAGGAGCTGTTGTCACTATGCAACTTCAGTAAATCGCAACCATCCGAAACAAGCCGCCTTTTCCATTTCATTGCTGTCCGCTAAAACTCTAAAGAGCACAAATTCCCCGCCCGAAGTCCTGAAATGGGACTCTGGGCTTGTTTTATAAAAAGTAAGCCCCTCTCTAATCACCTGAACCATTTTTGCCCAGTCTTTTTCTGGTTCCTCAAGGAAAGTATAGCAGTTCACATAATACATGAGCATGATTCTTACCATTGATGCCAATCCAGAAAAGCTCCAAGAGCGTTTGATGCGCTTTTTTATGACCATCAGAAGGAGATTGGCTATTAGGGTGCCCCCAAATCTGTATCTTGATGGCGTTGGCGCTCTCCCCATAGAAGTATTTCAGCGGGAAATTTTGTTTCAACTGCTTGAACAGCAACTCTATTTCCCATCTTTGGCGGTATATGTCGATGATGTCTTCCACCTCCATGGTCATGTCGTTGGTGAGCAACGATATGACTTTCGCCTTTTTCTTCGCAGGATCGACATAGGTGACAATACGGGCCTTGTGTTTGATATTCTCTCCGCCCTTTATATGTTTCCTGAACTCCACGACCTGGACTCTACACTCCATGAGGCCGCACGGCAACATGTACATTGTGTCAGAAAGAGTATCATATACAAGATTCTTCTTCTTTGTCACGTATGTGACGCCACGATTGGTAAGTTCCTCAAACCTGGCATAGTCTATGTAGGCCCTGTCCATGGCAATGATATCTCCATCGTTATAATTCGCGGGCTTCAGCATAAAGCTGTCATTGGTTGCGGCTGACGTGAACTTGATGTCAGACGGCACGAACTCGTTAGCGTGGATATTGGTGTGCACTTTTATGCCACCCTTCTTTTTCCCCGGTCTTGGGATGCCTGCCTACGCCTTTGAAAATGAGGTTGGAAAAAAGGCTTATTGTCGTGGAGTCGATAATCTGCAGGCGGTTGAACCATGCGGACAGCCGAAGTTCTTGACACAAAGATAATATAACGCATCTGCCTGCGGGTGCGCCAGCCCAGAGGTTGTATGAAATGGCAGGGGAAATGTATGAAGTGTGATATCCGTTGTGATTGGAGCCAGGGTGGGCCCCATCCCAACCTTCCCCAACGAAGAATGCGACAAAACCACCCCATCTTCAGTTCCATGGATTTGGTTTTGCCGCATCATCTGTCTTCCCGGATGGTTATCAGGCCGCGCGATGCTTCCTTTTCCACCACAGGTAATAGCCGCTGATGACGCCGGCTGGTGTTGCGCCTTGCCCCTTACTTCTCATAGAGCTCTATGGGCAGACCGTCGGGGTCGCTGAAGAAGAGGAAGGGCTTGTGGGTGTACTCGTCGGTACGGACGGGCTCGTGGACGATGTGGCGGGCGTCCAGCTCTGCTACCGCCGCGGCTATGTCGTCGACCTCGAAGGCGAGGTGGCGCAGCCCCGCAGCCTCGGGATAGGTGAGGCGCGCGGGTGGAGTGGGGAAGGAGAAGAGCTCTACGACATAGGTGTCGCCGAGGTAGCAGTCGGCCTTCCACGAGTCGCGCTCGCTGCGATAGTGTTCGCTACGGATCTCGAGCCCGAGCACTTCGGTGTAGAAGCGCTTGGACATGCTGTAGTCGCTACAGATTACGGCGACGTGGTGTATATGGTTGAGTTTCATCGCTTATGAGTTTGTATGTTTGTGACCATGTTGCCCTCGGCCTGTTGTTCCTCCGGGCTGTATCGGTACACCCTGACCATCTGGCTGTCGCCGCCCAGCAGTTGGCTGCACCGGTTGAGGCGGCCCGTGTCTATAAAACCGCACTTCTCCATGACCCTCCCCGATGCTGGATTGCCCGTGAAGTGGTCGGCGTAGATGTTGTCGAAGTGCATCACGTTGACGCAGTAGTCGACCATGAGCCGCAGCGCCTCGGTGCAGATGCCCCTGTTCCAGTAGGGGCGCCCCAGCCAGTAGCCCACCTCGCAGTCGTGGGTGCCGATGTCGATGTTGCTCGTCGCGTGGGTGTAGTAGCCTATGCAGCCGATGGCTTCGCCCGTCTCGCGGAGCACTATCGCCCAGGTCGAGTCGTTGGCGAAGACAGAGCGGATAATCTCCAGGCTCTCTTCGACCGACCGGTGGGCGGGCCAACCGGCTCGCGGCCCCACTTCGGGGTCTGAAGCGTACTTGTAGAGCGCCTCGGCGTCGGTCTCCCGCCATCGGCGGAGTAGTATTGTCGCTGTTTCCATATTGTCGTTGATGTGTGGTGTGGGTGAGGGGGCTCTGGCGCCGCCCTTGGTCATTGTGGCTGTAAAGTTACATAGGAAGATTAACACCGCCAAACTATTTGCCTATTTTCTCATCATCCCCAGCCCTTGCCTCACTGTCATGGTGACCGTGGGAGGCGTGGATAGCGGCTCGTAACGTATGACGCGGAGACTCGTAACGTAAGGCGCGGATGCACGTGTCGAACGATACGGATGCTCGTTTCGGACGATACGCGTCAGCCAAGTGGCCCTCGGTGTCGGTAGTGGTCATGAGAAAAGTTGCCGGGGTCATGAGAAAAGTTGCCAAGGTCATGAGAAAAGTCGCGGAGGTCATGAAATCAGTATTTTAGGTCATGAAAGGAGTGGGCGGGGGCACGAAATATGTGTATGGTGGCATGAAATAAGATATAAAGCCATCAAAAAAGGGCAAAAGCAATCTTGCGGTGGTTGCTTTTGCCCTTTCGGGTCGTTTGCCGATGGCCGGCCTGACGGCGCGGACGCCTTACAGACGGTAGCCCACGCTGAAGGTGAACGAGCGGTTCTTGGAACCGAGGTCCTTATGCACCTTGGAGAGTCCCAGGTTGTAGCGCGCGTCGAGCACCACGTTCATATACTCGTAGGAGATGCCCACGGGTATGCTGAAGTCGGTCTTGCTGTAGCCGTCCTTGGACTTGTCTTCATTTTTGGTGACCACCTGGCTGTAGGTGCGCACTCCCGTGGTGCGGTTCTGCGTGAAGTCGCATGTGGTGTAGCCGCTCTTGGCCGAGGTGAGCATGCCCACCTGTACGCCAGCCTTGAGCGCCAGTCCCTGAGCCACATATACATGCGCCATGACGGGCACGGCGATGTAGGTAGTCGTGGTAGAGTAGTCGGTGTAGGCAGTGTACTTGATTTCCTCATCGGTCTCTGCCGGCTCTGCGCGCAGCTCGTCGAAGTCGTGATACTTGCTGCCCAGCGAGGTGTAGACTACGCCCGCCGAGAGCGCCACCTGGTCGGTGAGCTGGTAGAAGGCGTCGGCGCCCACGGCAAATCCGGGCTTGGACTTAGACTTGATGGTGCCACCGCGCTCGAGCGTCAGGTCGTTGTCGGTGAGGTTGGCGATGGTCACTCCCACGCGTGGCACGAAGGAGAACGAGCCCTGCTTCTGCTGAGCCAGAGCTGCTGTGGCAATGAGTGCGAGCACGAGGCTCGTCATGATTTTCTTCATTTCTTATTGCTTGTTAATGGGTTGTGTAATGTCTTGTCAGTTGGCTACCTCTGAGATGAACTTGATGCGCACCAGGCGTATGTTTTCGTCGGTGTAGTCGCCTCCCAGTTCCTCGACGGCTGTGTCGAGGTCGTCGGTGTCGGCCTCCATGAAGTAGTCGAAGATGTCGTCGATGGCGTCGTCGTCCATCACATCGCGCAGGAAGTAGTCGATGTTGAGTTTGGTGCCGCTGTAGACGATGCTCTCTATCTCGTCGAGCAGCTCGTCGAAGTCGAGTCCCATGGCCGACGCCAAGTCGTCGAGTGCTATCTGGCGGTCTATGCTCTGGATAATCTTGACCTTGACCATGCTGTTCTTGGCTACCGTCTTTACGCGTATGTCCTCGGGTCTCTCGATGCCGTATTCTTCGCAGTGGCGGCGTATAAGGTCACAGAATTCGGCGCCATACTTCTTGGCTTTTCCCGCACCCACGCCCTGTATGTTCTGCAGTTCCTGCAGGGTGACGGGATACATGGTCGCCATCTGCTCGAGCGACTGGTCGAAGAAGATGACGTAGGGTGCGAGCCCCAGGCGCTTGGCCACCTTCTTGCGCAGGCTGACGAGCATCTCGTAGAGCTCGGGGTCGAGCGCTGCCATGGCTCCCTGGGCGTCGTCGTCTTCGTATTCGTCCTTGAACTCGGTGTCCATGACCACCATGAAGGAGTGGGGCGACTTGATGAAGCGCCGTCCTGACGGTGTGACCTTGAGCAGTCCGTAGTTTTCCACATCCTTCTTCATGTAGCCGGCTATCATGGCCTGTCGGATGACGGGATTCCAGAGCTTCTCGTTGAAGTCCTCGCCCGAGCCGAACTCTTCGAGCTCGTTGTGGTGATGGGATACGATGTCGTCGGTGCCGCGACCCTTGATGAAGTCGATGACATACTCCTGGCGGAAATTCTCCTTGAGCGCCAGCACCGCCTCGAGGGCTATCACCAGCTGCTGCTGTGCCTCTATCCGCTCCTTGGGGTGCAGACAGTTGTCGCAGTTGCCGCAGTTGTCCTTGTCATATTCCTCGCCGAAGTAGTGGAGCAGTATGCGTCGGCGGCATACTGAAGACTCGGCATAGGCTGCCGTCTCCTGGAGCAGCTGCCGGCCTATGTCCTGCTCGTTGAGAGGTTTGCCCTCCATGAATTTTTCGAGCTTGTGCAGGTCTTTGTAGGAGTAGAAGGCTATGCAGATGCCCTCGCCTCCATCCCGGCCTGCGCGTCCGGTCTCCTGGTAGTATCCCTCCAGGCTCTTGGGTATGTCGTAGTGGAAGACGAATCTCACGTCGGGCTTGTCGATGCCCATGCCGAAGGCTATGGTGGCCACGATGACATCGATGCGCTCCATGAGGAAGTCGTCCTGGGTCTGCGAGCGCGTGGCGCTGTCGAGGCCGGCATGATAGGGCGCCGCCTTGATGTCATTGGCCTTGAGCTCGGCAGCCAGTTCTTCTACCGTCTTGCGCGAGAGACAGTAGATGATACCGCTCTTGCCCGGGTGCTTCTTGATAAAGAGCACAATCTGCTTGTTGATCTCCTTGGTCTTGGGCCGCACCTCGTAGTAGAGGTTGGGCCTGTTGAAGGAGCTCTTGTACTCGATGGCGTCCTGTATCTCCAGATTTTTCTTGATATCGCTTCTCACCTTGTCGGTGGCAGTAGCCGTGAGGGCTATCACCGGCGCGTTGCCAATCTTGTTGATGGTGGGTCTGAGGTTGCGGTACTCGGGTCGGAAGTCGTGTCCCCACTCCGAGATGCAGTGGGCTTCATCGATGGCATAGAACGAAATCTTGAACGACTTGAAAAACTCCAGGTTCTCGGGCTTGTTGAGCGACTCGGGAGCCACATAGAGCAGCTTGGTCTGGCCGTTGCGCACGTCATTCATCACCTGTGTGGTCTGCGCCTTGGTGAGCGACGAGTTGAGGTAATGGGCCAGTCCGTTGTGCTCGCTGATGCCATTGACGGCGTCTACCTGGTTTTTCATCAGGGCGATGAGTGGCGACACGACGATGGCAGTGCCTTCCATGAGGAGCGACGGCAGCTGGTAACACAGGCTCTTGCCTCCGCCGGTGGGCATGAGCACAAAGACGTTGTGCCCCGCCATGAGCGAGCGGATAATGGCTTCCTGGTCGCCTTTGAACGAGTCAAAGCCGAAATAGTGCTTTAGTTTTTCCGAAAGATTTATGTTGTCTGTCATATTGATATAAAGCAGTTTTCTTTCTCCAAGGAACTGGGGTGGGGGAGATAGAATTACTGATAATTATATATCTGATGACGGTGGGGCTGCCCGGGGCGGTCCCACCGGGCAGATTACTGGGCTTCCTGCTTCTGGAAATTGGATTTCTCCATCTGTTCCTTGGCGTAGGCGAGGGTGACCTCGAATGTCTTGGTACGCTTGGAGGGCAGCTCGAACATGGCGTCCATCATGATGGCTTCGACGATGGAGCGCAGTCCGCGTGCGCCCAGCTTGTACTCTACCGCCTTGTCGACGATGTAGTTGAGCGCCGCCTGGTCGAAGGTGAGCTCAATGCCGTCGATGGCCATCAGCTTGATGTACTGCTTGACTATCGAGTTCTTGGGCTCTACGAGGATGCGCTCCAGGGCGGGCTTGTCGAGGGGGTTGAGGTGGGTGAGCACGGGCAGGCGTCCGATAATCTCGGGGATGAGTCCGAACGACTTGAGGTCCTGCGGCGTGACATACTGTATGAGGTTGTTCTTGTCAATGCGTGCCACGTTCTGCACCGAGTTGTATCCCACCACGTGGGTGTTCATGCGCTGGGCTATCTTGGTCTCGATGCCGTCGAAGGCTCCACCGCAGATGAACAGGATGTTGCGCGTATCGACATGGATGTAGTCCTGGTCGGGATGCTTGCGGCCTCCCTTGGGCGGCACGTTGACCATAGTGCCTTCGAGGAGCTTGAGCAGACCCTGCTGCACGCCCTCGCCGCTCACGTCGCGGGTGATGCTGGGGTTGTCGCTCTTGCGGGCTATCTTGTCTATCTCGTCGATGAAGACGATGCCGCACTCGGCCTTGGCCACATCGTAGTCGGCCACCTGGAGGAGTCGGGAGAGGATGCTCTCGACATCTTCGCCCACGTATCCGGCTTCGGTAAATACGGTGGCGTCGACGATGGTGAAGGGCACGTTGAGCAGATGGGCTATGGTGCGCGCCAGCAGCGTCTTGCCGGTACCTGTGCTGCCCACCATCATGATGTTGCTCTTCTCGATTTCCACTCCGTCGTCGTCGATGTGCTGCTGCAGTCGCTTATAGTGGTTGTAGACTGCCACGGAGAGGAATCGCTTGGCGTCGTCCTGGCCTATGACATACTGGTCGAGGTACTCCTTGATTTTGCGGGGCTTGGGTATCTCCTTGAGGGTGAAGGCGTCGGTGGGTTTCTTGTTGGCAGCTGCGCTGCCATAGGCTCCGGTCGACTCGGCTATCTCGTAGGCTTGCTTGGCGCAGTCGTCGCAGATGAAGCCGTGAAGCCCCGAGATGATGAGGTTGACCTGGCTCTCGTCGCGGCCGCAGAAACTACATACTTTCTTCTTAGCCATTCTTCTTGCGTGTTAATATAGTGTCTATCATGCCATAGTCCTTGGCCTCCTGGGCAGTCATCCAGTAGTTGCGGTCACTGTCCTGCCATACCTTGTCGTAGGGCGTGTGTGAGTGCTCACTGATAATGGTGTAGAGTTCCTTCTTGAACTTCTGAATCTCCTTGGCCTCAATCTCGATGTCGGACGCCTGTCCCTGTACTCCGCCGAGGGGCTGGTGAATCATCACTCGGCTGTGGGTGAGTGCCTGTCGCTTGCCCTCGGTTCCGGCTGTGAGCAGCACGGCAGCCATCGAGGCAGCCATGCCGGTGCAGATGGTGGCTACGTCGCTCGAGATAAACTGCATGGTATCATAGATGCCCAGTCCGGCTGTGACGCTGCCGCCGGGGCTGTTGATGTAGATGGAGATATCCTTCTCTGGGTCGGTAGAGTCGAGGTAGAGCAGCTGGGCCTGCAGGGTATTGGCGGTATAGTCGTCAATCTCGGTACCGAGGAAGATGATGCGTTCCATCATGAGTCGTGAGAATACGTCCATCTGGGTGACATTGAGCTGGCGCTCTTCCAGAATATAGGGATTGATGTACTGTGCCTGCGACTTGATGACATCATCGAGTGCCATGCCGTTAATGCCTAAATGCTGGGTGGCATACTTGCGAAAATCTCTATTCATGATAATAATAATATATGTAATGAATGAAAACAAAGAGAGGTTGCCTACTCTTTTATGCATTGTTCTAAGAACAAAGATACATAAAAAAGTTGACAACCTCCTTATCTTTAAGAAGTTTTTTTTGAATTTCTTTTTATGCGTCGAGTTTGTTGAAATCGTCGAGGGTCACTTCCTTGACGTTGAGCTTGACAACGCCCTTGAGTTTCTCGGTGAGCTTGCGGTCGATGGCGCGCTCCACAAACGACTGGATGTGCTCCTGCTTCTTGAGCATCTCGGTGGCGTAGTTGTCCAGGTACTCGTCGGGCACATTGTTCATGCCGTACTGTGCAAACTGGGCGCGGGCAGCCTCCTTGGCAGTCTCCTTGACGTCGTTGTCGTCAATCTTGATTTCCTGGGCGGCAACCAGCTTCTCTCTGATGAGGTGCCATGTCAGCTCGTTGATGCTGGCTTCGTAGTTCTTCTCTACAAACTCCTCACCCTTGTCCTTGTTGTTGGCGAGCATGATGCGCTTGAGCAGGGCATCGGGGAACTCGAGCTTGCCGACCTTCTTCTCGCAGTGCTTGCGCACGTCCATGAGGAAGCGGAAGTCGGTGTTGACCTCAAACTGAGCCTTGAGGTTCTCGGCAATCTTGGCGCGGAAAGCAGCCTCGTCGGCCACGTTGCCCTCGCCGTATACGCGGTCGAAGAGCTCCTGATTAACCTCGTGCTTGGTAAAGTGGTTGATTTCCTTGACCTGATAGCTGAAGTCGCCGGTGTGCTCGGCTACCTCCTTGCGGTCTATCTTGAGGAGTGAGGAAACCTCGGCGTCGTTCTCGGGATAAGCCTTGCGGGGAGAGAAGGTCACTACATCGCCGGGCTTAACGCCGTCGAAGAGGTTCTTCTGGTCCTCGACCTTGATGTAAGAAGGCATAATTATGGCGTCCTCGACTACGATGCCGCCTTCCTTGGTGTTGCCAGCCTCGTCGAGCTCGCGCAGCTCGCCCTTGAGGGTGTCGTTCTCCTCGTAGTGGTCGCCGGGAGCGTAGCTGCCAGCCTGTGAAGCGAACATATCTACCTGACGGTCGATGAGCTCGTCGTCAACCTTGAGCTGGTAGTAGTCTACCTTGTCGCGGCCTGTGAGCTCGCACTTGAACTCGGGGGCGATGGCGATGTCGAACTTGAAGGTGTAGGGACCGTCCTTCTCGAGGTCCTGGGGCACCTGTGACTCTGATGCCATGGGCTCGCCCAACATCTGGATGTCGTTGTCCTTGATGTACTTCTGCAGCTGCTCACCTACCAACTTGTTGATGGCGTCCATCTTGATGCTCATACCAAACTGGCGCTTGATGAGGCTTAATGGGGCCTTACCTGGGCGGAAGCCGGGGATATTGGCCTTCTTGCGATAGTCTTCGATTGTCTTGTTGACATCCTTCTTGATGTCTGCCTCTTCAACCACGAGGGTGAGCAGACCGCTTACTTTGTCAGGGTTTTCAAATGAAATATTCATCTCTGATACTATTTATAAATTTTTGATTTTCCGAATGAGTCGCAAAATTACTCATTTTTAGCGACATTACCTAATAATCTTGTGGAAAAGTGCATCCGCGGGCGGCTGGCGGCCGTCTGCAGATGGGTTTAGTCGCGGTGCATGGCTGCCGCGGCCGCTGCTGCCTGCTCGTCTTCCTCGGTGGGGGTGAAGCGGGTCAGCTGGAAGTTGTCGGTGAGATAGTTCTTGCGCACCACGGGGTTTGACGCCAGCTCTTCGGGCTTTCCGCTGAAGAGAATCTTACCCTCGAAGAGCAGGTAGCCACGGTCGATGATGGCCAGGGTATCGCGCACGTTGTGGTCGGTGATGAGTATGCCGATGTTGCGGTACTTCAGTCGCCACACGATGTGCTGGATGTCGGCCACAGCCACGGGGTCTACGCCGGCAAAAGGCTCGTCGAGCATCACAAACTTGGGGTTGATGGCGAGGCAACGGGCAATCTCGGTGCGGCGGCGCTCGCCACCCGAGAGTTGGGTTCCCATGTTCTTGCGCACCTTGGTGAGGCGGAACTCCTTGATGAGGCTTTCGAGCTCTCTAAGCTGCTCTTCATGGCTGAGCTGCGTCATCTCGAGCACGGCCATGATATTGTCTTCCACGCTCATCTGGCGGAACACGCTGGCCTCCTGGGGCAGATAGCCTATGCCTGCCCTGGCGTGCTTGTAGACGGGGTAGTTGGTGATGTCGATGTCGTTGAGGCTTACGCGGCCCTCGTTGGGCACTACCAGACCGGTGGTCATATAGAACGAGGTGGTCTTGCCTGCACCGTTGGGTCCGAGCAATCCCACGATTTCTCCTTGCTTCACATGGAAGTCGACCTTGTTGACCACCGTGCGCTTGCCATATCTTTTTACAAGACCCTCTGTGCGGAGGGTCATCACCATGTTGTCTGTATCGGCCATAAATAGCTATTGTTTATCGTGCAAAATTACAAAAAAATAAGACAATTACACTGAGAATACTAAAAAACTATTATATACATGGTAGTTTTTTGACCTTTTTTGGTTACTTTTGCAACGTAAAACGGACATTAAGCCTATGTTGATAATCAAATTGTTAAAGAAATATCTCACCACTTTCGGCAAATACCTCATCCTGATGGGGCGCTCGTTCAGCGTGCCCGAGCGGATGCGCATGTTTGCCAAGCGGTATATCAAGGAGATGTCGCAGTTGGGCGTAGACTCGATACCCATTGTGCTGCTTATCTCCTTCTTCATCGGCGCCGTAATCTGCATACAGATGAAGGTGAATATCCAGAGCCCCTGGATGCCGCGCTGGGTGTCGGGCTATACCACCCGCGAGATTATGCTGCTCGAGTTTTCGAGCTCCATCATGTGTCTCATCCTCTCGGGCAAGGTGGGCTCCAACATCGCCTCTGAGTTGGGTACCATGCGTGTGACCCAGCAGATAGACGCCCTTGAGATTATGGGCGTCAACTCTGCCTCGTTTCTCATCCTGCCCAAGATAGCAGGCCTGATGACGATGATGCCCACCCTGGTAGTCTGCTCGTCGGCGATGGGCATCGTGGGTGCTTATGGCACAGCCTATATCGGGCATCTCTTGCCGCCCGATGACCTGACCTTAGGACTGCAACACGCCTTCAATCCATGGTTTGTATGGATGAGTATCATCAAGAGTACCTTCTTTGCCTATATCATTGCCAGCGTGTCGTCGTTCTTCGGCTACACCGTCGAGGGCGGCTCTGTCGAGGTGGGCAAGGCCAGCACCGACGCCGTGGTGTGCAGTTCGGTACTCATCCTCTTTTCCGACGTTTTCCTTACCCAAATCCTGAGTTGATATGATAGAAGTCAAAAATCTTACCAAGTCCTTTGGCGACAAGACCGTACTGCGTGGCATCAATGCCCGCTTTGAGACCGGCAAGACCAACCTCATCATCGGCCAGAGCGGTTCGGGCAAGACGGTGCTGATGAAGAACCTCGTAGGACTGCTGCACCCAACCTCGGGAGAGGTGCTCTACGACGGGCGCGACTTCGTGGGCATGACCAAGCGCGAGCAGGTGATGATGCGCCGCGAGATGGGCATGATTTTCCAGGGCGCCGCACTCTTTGACTCGATGTCTGTGAGAGACAATGTGCAGTTCCCACTCGATATGTTTTCCTCGCTCAACTATGCCGACCGCGTGCGCCGTGCCGAGGAATGCCTTGACCGTGTCAACCTGGTGGAGGCAGCCAACAAGTATCCCGACGAAATCTCTGGAGGTATGCAGAAGCGTGTGGCGATAGCCCGAGCCATCGTGCTCAATCCCAAATACCTCTTCTGCGACGAGCCCAACTCCGGCCTGGACCCCCAGACGTCGCTCGTGATAGACCATCTGCTCTCCGACATCACCCACGAGTATGGCATCACCACCATCATCAACACCCACGATATGAACTCAGTGATGGGTATCGGCGAGAACATCATCTTTATATATAAAGGTACGAAGGAGTGGCAGGGAGTGAGCGCCGACATCATGGGCTCGACCAATGAGCGGCTTACCGACTTCATCTTTGCCAGTGACCTGCTCAAGAAGATGAAGCGCACCGAGATGCAAGGCTGAACCAGCTGACTCGGACTCGATAGAAAACGAAAAGGGCAAATCTGCGGATTTGCCCTTTTCGCGTATATGCAGTGCAGTGACCAGCGTGTCAGCGCCCGGCCATCACTCGGAGCTCCTTGACGAAGCGGCGGTAGAAGAGTATGCCGGCAATGGTAAGACCTATGGGGAAGGCGGTCCAGATGCCGTATATGCCCCAGCCTGCGATGAAGCCCAAGACATAGCCCACAGGCAGATTGATGCAGAAGTAGGCGATGAAGGCGTAGTACATCATCGGCTTCACGCAGGCTATGCCGCGCAAGGCGTTGGCGTAGATATACTGCATGCCGTCGCCAAACTGGTAGATGACGAGTATCCATATCAGATGCGCCACCGTGAGGCACGCCTCGTCGTTGTCGGTGAAGATGAAGCCGATGTCGTGGCGGAAGAGGATGATGGGCAGACTCACCACGGCAGAGAAGACCAGCAGCATGCGGAAGCCGTCGGCCGCGCAGCATCGCATGGCGTCATACTCCTTCTGCCCCATGAAGTAGCTGATGCGGATGGATATGGCTGAGGCCATGCCCGATAGCACCAGGTAGAACAACTGGGAGATGGTAATCATAATCTGGTGAGACGCCAGTGGAATGGTGCCCAGCCAGCCCACCATCACACAGCTCAGCGTGAAGGCAGCCGACTCGGTGCCCAACTGCAGTGCCACGGGCCAGCCCAGACGGTTCATCTCTACAAAGTCGGCACGCGTCACGGTGCTCTGCTTCAGGCTCTGGCGGTAGCGGACATAGCCTCTGCCGGTGAAGAATATCACCACGAGGGCTATCGACATCACCACGCGCGACCCCATGGTGGAGATACCGGCTCCGAGCAAGCCCAGCTCGGGGAAGGGACCTACGCCGTAGATGAGCAGCCAGTTGAAGAGGATGTTGACCACATTGCCGCCAATCATTACCCACATCGGCACCTGTGTGCGGGTGATGCCGTCGAAGAACTGCTTCAGGGTGTTGAACATGCCCACGAAGGGGATGCTCACCAGATTGACCAGGAAGTAGGGGCGGATGATGGGCAGCAGCTCCTCGGGCTGACCGATGTTGTGCAGGTTCAGGTAGAGCAGCGTCATCATTGCCATGAGCAGCAGTCCCACCACCATGTTGGCCACTATCGAGTTCTTCACCTTCTGCCCGATTTCGTCGGTGCGGCCCATGCCGAAGAGGCGGCCCACGATGGGGGTAAGTCCGTAAGAGAAACCGAGATAGAAGAGCAGTCCCAGGGTGAAGATGTTGTTGACCAGTCCGGCTGCACCCAGCTCGATGGTGCTGTGGTGGCCTATCATCAGCGTGTCGGCAAAGCCGAGGATGATGGTGCCCAACTGTCCGATGACGATGGGCACTCCTATTTCCAAGAGGGGCTTATAATGGTGTCGTTGTGTCTGTTGCATTCTTGATTTTCGTTTTACTTGTTTTCGTTTACGGTCTTGTCACGTTGAGGGTGCCGGTCAGCCTGATGTCCTTTGACGAGGCGCCCACCATCAGGGTGAAGTCGCCCGGCTCGACCACGAAGCGCATGTCCTTGTCCCAGAGCGCCAGGTCGGCAGGCCCGAGCCTGAATGTCACCATCTGGCTTTCGCCCGGCTTGAGGCTGATACGCTCGAAGCCACGCAACACCTGGGTATAGGTAGTCACCGTGCTGACTTCATCGCGCACATAGAGCTGCACCACCTCGTCGCCTTCGCGCAAGCCCACATTCTTGACCTTTGCCGTCACGGTCACGCTGTCGGTGGGCAGCATCGTGGAGCGCGAGATGACAAGGTCTGAGTATTCAAAGCGCGTGTAGCTCAGTCCGTGGCCAAAGGGGAAGAGGCTGCCCCAAAGCGAAGACTTGTTCTCGACGTCTGAGCCGGGCTTGAAGGGGAAGGCGTAGGGTATCTGGCCCACGGTGCGGGGCGTGGTACAGGTGAGGCGGCCTCCAGGATTGTAGGCACCGAAGATGACCTCAGCCACAGCCTGTCCGCCATACTCTCCGGGGAAGCAGGCATTGATGATGGCTGGCACGTGACGGGCGGCATAGTTGACGGTGGTAGCCCGGCCCGCCATCAGCACCAGCACCACAGGGCGGCCCGTAGCCACAATCTCTCTGAGCAGCTGTTCCTGACGGCCGGGCAGATTGAGCGTAGTGCGCGAGTTGCCTTCGCCCACGGTCTTGTCGTCGTCGCCCAGCACCACGATTACCGCCTCGGCGTCGCGTGCCACACTGACGGCAGAGTCCATCATGAGCCTCTCGTCGCGGGTCATCTCAAAGTCACACACCTCGCTCTCGGGATAGTGGGGGTCGCGTATCTCGCAGCCCTTGGCATAGACCACCTCGGCCTGAGGCAGCAGCTGTCTTACGCCGTCGACCACCGATACCACGTCGGCACCCGCAGGACCGTAGCGGCTTATGGGGCGGGCGTCGGCATTGGGACCTATCACCGCCACACGCTTCATCTGCGCGCTGAGGGGCAGGGTGGCGCTGTCGTTCTTGAGCAGCACCATCGACTGGCGGGCCGCGTCGAGCGCCAGCTGGCGGTGGGGCTCGCTGTGCACGATGCGGTCTACGCGGACGGCGTCGCCACGGTAGGGCTGGTCGAAGAGCCCCAACCAGAACTTCACCCTCAGCACCTCGCCCACGCGCTCGTCGAGCGTCTCGCGGCTTATCTTGCCGCTCGCCACAGCCTGGCGCAGAGGCGTGATAAACTCCGAGGGTTGGGTAAACTGTGTGCGCACGTTGAGACCGGCGTTGACAGCCAGTGCGCAGGCGTCTTCGTAGGAGGCAGCCACATGGTGCTTGGTGTAGAGAAACTCGAGGGCTTCGCTGTCAGACACCACGTAGCCCTTGAAGCCCCATTCGTGGCGCAGTATGTCGGTGAGAAACCGGCGGCTGCCAGTGATGGGCTCGCCGTTGTAGTCGTTGTACGAACTCATCACGCCCAGCGCGCCGGCCTCAGCTATGGCCTTGCGGAAGGGTTCGAGGTAGAGGGTGCGCATTTCGCGCTCGCCCACATGGGGGTCGGTGCGGGTGTTGCCGTCGCGGCCTCCCACCGGGATGGAGTACACGGCAAAGTGCTTGGGGGTAGCCACCAGCCCGTGGGCTTGCAGTCCGATGACCATCTGCTTGCCCAACTCGCCCACGAGATAAGGGTCTTCGCCATACGACTCCACGCAGCGGCCCCAGCGGGGGTCTTGGGCTATGTCGAGTATAGGCGAGTATATGTTGGTGTAGCCCAGCGCCACGGCTTCCTTGGCTTCTGCGTCGGCTATCTGCCTTATCAGCTGTCGGTTCCATGTGCTTCCCTGACCTGTCTGGTTGGGGAAGTAGGTGGCGCGATAGTGGCAGAGACCGCGTATGCCCTCGTTGGTGAAGTCGACGGGGATGCCCAGTCGGGTCTGTTCGACAAACCAGCGCTGCACGGCGTGGAGGGCGTCGATATGTCGCTTGTAGGGGAAAGCGTATTGGGCTCCGAAGCGGCCCACGCCGTTGTGCTGCTCATCGATGTTGCCGATGCCGTCTTTCCACACCTCGTTCTTCCATCCCTCGGTGGGCAGGGCGTCGGCGAGCACGCGGCCCGAGCCATAGAGCGTAGCCAGCTGGCAGGTCTTTTCCTCTATGGTCATCTGCTGCAGCAGGTCGGCCACGCGGGCATCAATCGGTGCGCGGCTGTCTTCATAGACATCCATGCGCCCGTTCTTGTTGAAGTCTATCCAACCTTTGTGGTAGATGCGCTGGGCTTCTGCGTGCTGTCCAGACAGAAGCGCCAGCATCAGCGCCAGCGCTACAAGGACAGTGCGCCGGCTCTTGTACATAGTTTGTTTTGTCATATATAGTCAGTCCATTGTCGGGCTGATGTGCAGCAACCCTCCCGGGCGCGTTCAGCCGCTATATATATAAAAGGTATCGCGCGCGCGGCGATGCCGTCAGCCCCGATGGCGCTTGCGGGCACAGTCGGGGCAGATGCCTTTGACCATGTAGTCGATGGTAGAGACCCAGAAGCCGTCGGGCACATCTATCTTGGGTATGGCCACATGGTCCAGACAGAATGTCTTGCGACACTCCTCGCAGTAGAAATGGGCGTGGCGGTCGTCGTCGACGTCATGATGGTGGCTGCGGCAAAGCTCGTATTTCACCTCGCCGTTGCCACCCTCGATGGCGTGTACCAGCTGGCGCTTGTAGAATTCGGCCAGGGCGCGGTAGATGCCCGACTTGTCGATGGTGACGATGCTGGTTTCGAGCTCGCTCATCGACATGGGTCTGCCAGCCCGGTCCAGCGCCTCGGCTATCACGATGCGGTTGGCTGTGGCTCTGATGCCGTGCTTGGCGAGCATCTGTGCATAGTCGTCCGGTTTCATCTGCGAGGTAGGGTGGTTAGCGTTCAAACTCCAGAGTGCCGAAGAAGTCGGGACGGTGGAAGTTGGGCGAAGGCAGGTCTATGCGGTTCCACGACAGGAAGTGGGGAGTCTGCAGCTTGTCGCCACACTTGTAGAAGTTGGCTTTCATGCGGGCTCCGTCGAGAGTGGCTATCTGTGAGTGGAAGGCTGTGCCTGTGGGGATGATGAGCGCCATGTGCCATGTGGTGGGCTCTATGCGCTCGGCAAATGGTGTGCGTCCCAGCGACGACCAGCGGCTTATGGCGTTGAGCACCTCGGCGGGAGCGGCCTCGCGGGCCTCGCGGGTCTCGCCGCAACCCACCAGCACCGTGCCGGCACAGTTGGTCTCTACATTATAATACACGTTGCCGCCCTCGGGCTGGAAGAAGAATTCGCAGCAGCTGTCTTCCCACACGCGGCCGTTGTCGTGGGGAGCCACGGCGGCCACCGACTGCTCGCTTACGCGGTATTCTATCAGCACGGCATCGCCCTTGTGGGCTATACGAAACTCTACCTTGGGGGCATAGGGATAATCGGCCGCCCAGTCTACGCAGTCGATGGGCTGGAACTCCACTCCCTGGGCGTCGAGCAGTGCCGGGACATCCTCGGCACGAGCCACGCTGGTGTCTATCTTCTTTACACTGAGATGTTTCATATCTTTCTTCGGGTTATTTACACTGGTTGATGAAGTCGCGCATGTATTGCTGCTGAGCATATACTTCGCGGAAGAGCTGCAACTGGTTGCGAGTGCGCACCAGATTATGCTCAGGATACTTAATTTTGTAATATGTGTCGCCATTGATGTAGTCGGTGAGGAATCTTACGCATTGCATGTAGGGGAAGAGGGCGACGGCGTAGGGCAGATTGTCGCGCTCTGCCGGGGTGAGGAATGTGGCCGACTCGAGATAGCCTCGGGTGAAGGCTTCGAAGATGTCGCGGCGGAAAGCGACACGCTCGATGGCTGGGTCGTCCTCGGCCACGGCGTTGGCACCGGTGCGCAGGAAGTCGCCATAGTCAGAGAAGACAAAGCTGGGCATCACCGTGTCGAGGTCGATGACGCAGAGCACGCGGCCGTCTTCGTCGAACATCATGTTGTTGACCTTGGTGTCGCAGTGGCAGATGCGCTTGGGCAGCACACCGTCTCTCCCCATCTGCTCGGCCTTGCACATCTCCTCGGCATGGGTCTCCAGCTCGTCCACCATGTCCTTGACCTCTGCCAGACGGCCTACGGGGTCTTGGGCCACGGCGTCGCGCAGCTGGCGCATACGCAGTTCCATATTGTGGAAGTCGGGGATGGTCTCGCCTAAGGGCTCGTCGAGGTCCACCAACATGGCTTCAAAGTGGCCGAAAGCCTTGCCGGCATAGTAAGAGTATTCGGGGTTGACGGCCTCGAAGGTCTTGGCACGGGGGATGAACACCATCACGCGCCAGTAGCGGTCGGCATCGTCGTGCCAGTAGGTCTTGCCCTCGGCGGTGGGCACAAAGCGCAGCACGCGGCGGTCTATGTCGTCGGCACCTTCGGCCTCGAGCTTGCGGCGTATGTGGGCGGTCACAGCCTCGATGTTGTGCTGCAGCAACTCTACATCCTGGAAGATGGCGTTGTTGATGCGCTGCAGCACGTAGTCGGGCGCATCGCCTTCGGTCGTCACCTTGTAGGTGTCGTTTATCAGTCCGTTACCCAGGGGAGCCACCGCGATGACGGGCGCCTCGACCTCAAATTGAGCTACAATAGCTTTCAGTTCTTTTTCGTCCATGTCTTCATGATTTGTAATTGCTACAAAATTACGACATTATTTCTCCAATGCCAAATATTTCAACCACTATCTCTTCTGCCGTCCTCGTAAAAACCGCCACAGCCCGCTCTCCGGCCCTGTCGGCGGCGACGGTGGGCATGGCCGTGGCAATGACGGGTAGGGCTGTGCGGCGAGGAATGGCCGTAGCGAGGCGGGATGGCGCCGCCACCGTCTTCAAGCCGGTTGCAAGTCGCGAAACGGTGAAATCAGGGCTTGCCGTCATCATTGCAGGCCGCGCATCGGCTAATTCGCAGTCCGCAATGCAGATAAATGTCGTCTCGGGCGTGTTTGCAACCCGGTTGCATGCGAAACCTTGTACCTTTGTCGCCGTAAACATTAAAAGCAATACTGTATGTCAGATCATCATCACCATCATCATAGTGGTTCTTGTCGCAAGGTGGCTCTTATCCTTGCGGCATCGTTGCTGCTTGCCGTTGCAGCATGGATAGAGCATGCGCTGGCGCTGCCCACCTGGCAGCTGCTGCTGGTCTATCTGGTTCCCTATCTGCTCGTGGGCGCGTCGACGCTGCGCGAGGCAGCCGAGGGCATAGTGCATGGACGCGTGTTCAATGAAGACTTTCTGATGGCAGTCGCCACCATCGGTGCCCTCGCCATCGGGTTCATGCCCGGCGCCGACACCGAGTTTGCCGAGGCGGTCTTTGTGATGCTCTTCTTCCAGGTGGGCGAGCTCTTTGAGGGCTACGCCGAGGGCCGCAGCCGCGACAGCATTGCCCATCTCGTAGAGGTGCGCCCCGATACCGCCCATGTGGAGCGCAGATGGGCGGTGGAGACCGTTGCGCCCGATGAGGTGGCTGTGGGCGAGACCATCGTGGTAAGCCCCGGCGAGCGCGTGCCTCTCGACGGCGTCATCCTCTCTGGCCAGGCTTCGCTCAACACGGTGGCTCTCACCGGCGAGAGCATGCCGCGCGATGTCGGCGAGGGCGACGAGATAGTCTCTGGCTGCATCAATCTCTCGGGTGTGCTCCGGGTTCGTACCACCCGCTCGTTTGGCGAAAGCACCGTGTCGCGTATCATCCATCTTGTCGAGAGCGCCAATGAACAGAAGTCGCGCAGCGAGTCGTTTATCTCCCGCTTTGCCCGTGTCTATACCCCCATCGTGGTCATCTCTGCCGTCATGCTGGCTGTGGTTCCGCCCCTCTTCCTTGGCGGCATGGCAGTCTTCGCCCAGTGGCTCCACCGAGCCCTCATCTTCCTCGTCGTGTCGTGTCCCTGTGCGCTGGTCATCAGCGTGCCTCTCACCTTCTTCGGCGGACTTGGCGGGGCGTCGCGTCGCGGCATACTCATCAAGGGCAGCAACTACATGGACACCCTGGCGCGGCTCCACACCGTGGTCTTCGACAAGACGGGCACCCTCACCCACGGCGAGTTCTCGGTGGTGGCAGTCCATCCCGAGAAATGCGACGAGCGCGAACTGCTGCATCTCGCCGCCCATGTCGAACACTATTCCACCCACCCCATAGCGGCGGCGCTGCGCGAGGCTTTCCCCAGTGAGGCCACCGACGGATGCCGCGTCGAGGCGGTCGAGGAACTGAGCGGTCGGGGCATCCGTGCACGGGTAGACGGTCGCATCGTGTGCGTGGGCAATGCCAAGATGATGGGCGACCTGGGCGTGGAGTGGCACGACTGCCATCTCGTGGGCACCATCATCCATGTGGCTATCGACGGGCGCTATGCCGGCCACATAGTCATCAACGACCGCGTCAAGGCCGACAGCCCTCAGGCTGTGGCAGACCTCAAGGCTCTGGGAGTGGGTCATACCGTGATGCTCACGGGCGACCGCGAGGCTGTGGCTGCCGATGTGGCGCGCCAGACTGGCATTGATGAGTATCATGCCCAATTGCTGCCTATCGACAAGGTGTCTCACGTGGAGCGTCTGCTGGCTGCGGCTCCCCGGGGTGCCACTCTGGCGTTTGTGGGCGACGGCATCAACGACGCCCCCGTGCTGAAGCGTGCCGATGTGGGCATCGCCATGGGAGCCTTGGGCAGCGATGCCGCGATAGAGGCAGCCGACGTGGTGCTCATGGACGACTCGCCCGCCAAGATAGCCACTGCCGTGCGCATCTCGCGGCGCACCATCGCCATAGCCCATCAGAACGTGTGGTTTGCCATAGGTGTCAAGGTGGCAATCCTTGCTCTCGCCACCGTAGGGTTGGGCACCATGTGGATGGCGGTCTTCGCCGATGTGGGCGTCACCGTCCTGGCTGTGCTCAACGCCATGCGTGCCCTCATGGTTGGCGGCAACCGGTAGCTGCCGGGCTCCCCGGCTGAGCGCAATGTATTATAGGGAACAGCGCAGGAAACCTGCCTGAACATAATGGGCCCAAGTCAACGCGCGGCAACGGTCTGCGGCGTCGCGCGGGCCATGGCGGTTGGACGGTGAGTCTCTTCGCCTGACATAAGAAATCCCCATAGCTGCCCCGGGTGGGTGGCTATGGGGATTGATGTTATTGCTGTCAGCCTGGACGGCAGTGATTACTTGCTGAACTTCTCTACCTGCTGACGTATCAGCTCCTGGTCGTCGAAGTAGTTGATCTGCATGGCTGCGCGCACTTCGTCCATGGTCTTAGCGGCGGTTTCGCGTGCGGCCTCTGAGCCCTTCTTGAGGATGTTGAATATCTCGGGGATATCCTGCTCCCACTCGTGACGACGGGTGCGGATGGGGTCGAGCATCTTGTTGATTACGCTGTTGAGGAACTTCTTGCAGGTGCCGTCGCCGATACCTCCCTGCACATACTGCTGCTTCAGGGCTTCGAGGTTCTCAAACTCGGGCCAGAACTCGGCAAAGTCTTCGTCGGTGCTGAAGGCTTCGAGGTATGTGAATACGGCGTTGCCCTCGAGGTGGCCGGGCTCTTCCATGCTCATACGTGGCTCGCCGTTGGACATCTTCTTGACCTTTTTCCATACAGTTGCCGCATCGTCGCTCAGATAGATACAGTTGCCGAGGCTCTTGCTCATCTTTTCCTTGCCGTCGGTACCGGGCAGGCGTCTGCATACGGCCTGCTCGGGCAGCAGGATATTGGGCTCGACGAGCACCTCGCCGTAGGTCTGGTTGAAGCGGCGCACCAGCTCGCGTGTCACCTCGAGCATGGGCTCCTGGTCTTCGCCTGCGGGCACGGTGGTAGCCTTGAAGGCGGTGATGTCGGCGGCCTGAGAGACAGGGTAGCAGAAGAAGCCGAGGGGCAGGTTGGCCTCGAAGTTGCGCATCTTGATTTCGGTCTTAACCGTGGGGTTGCGCTGCACGCGCGACACGCTGATGAGGTTAGAGAGATAGGTGGTGAGCTCGGCGAGCTCGGGTATCTGGCTCTGGATGAAGAGCGTGCACTTCTGTGGGTCGAGTCCACATGAGAGATAGTCGAGCGCCACCTCTATGATATTCTGTCTTATCTTCTCGGGGTTGTCGGCATTGTCGGTGAGCGCCTGCACGTCGGCCATGAACACGAACATGCGTTCATAGTCGCCTGCGTTTTGCAGCAACACCCTTCTGCGGAGTGAGCCGATGTAGTGTCCCAAGTGTAATTTGCCGGTGGGACGGTCGCCGGTAAGAATGATTTTTCCCATTGTCGTTATGTGATATTCTTAGAGTTACTAATCCATGATGCCTATAAATCGCAGCACGTCGTTGAGGTTGGCTACGACCATGAGGAGTACGAGTATGCCTATGCCGATGTATTCAGCCCATATCATGAAGTTTTCCGAGGGCTTGCGGCGGGTTATCATCTCGTAGAGCAGGAACAGCACGTGTCCTCCGTCGAGTGCGGGGATGGGCAGGAGGTTCATGAAGGCGAGGATGATACTCAGGAAGGCGGTCATCATCCAGAACATGTGCCAGTCCCAGGTCGGGGGGAAGAGGCTGCCGATGGCGCCAAATCCACCGAGGCTCTTGACGCCGTCGGTCGAGAATACGTACTTCATGTCGTTGACATATCCCTTGAGGATGTTGATGCCGTAGCGTGTGCCTGCGGGGAAACTCTCAAAGAAGCCGTACTCTACCTTGACGGGCTCGTAGTAGGAGAGGAGCGAGGTGAGGCCTACGCCCATCTTCATCTCGGGGGTGAGCACCAGCTGGGTCTCCACGGTGTCCTTGGCGTTGGCGTAGGTGATGTTTACGGTGCGCAGAGCGAGGCTGTCGCTGCCGGTCTTGGCGTCTTCGAGCTTCTTGTTCAGCCCGGCCATGATGTCCTGAAACTCGTTCCATGTCTCAATCCTGGTGCCGTTGAGGGCGATGATGCGGTCGCCTTTGGCTATTCCTGCCTTCTGCGCGGGAGAGCCTTTCTCGGTGAGTGCCACCTCTGAAGGGATGAAGGGGGCGACAAACCGTGGCGACTGCTTGATCATATCGAGCAGATTGAGATTGCCGGGGAGGTGAAGGCTGATGTGCTTGCCGTCGCGGATGATGTCTACGCGGGTGGCTTCAGAGAGTTCGCGCACCAGGTCGATGTTGAAATCCTTAAACGTGCCGAGGTCGGTGCCCAGCAGGATGTCGTGGTCGGCAAATCCCAGTGCCTTGGCCTCCTTATTGAACTTCATCCCCATGGTCATGTCCTTGGTCGGGACAAACTGTTCGCCCCAGACGAAGAGCACCATGGAGTAGATGAAGAGCGCGAGAAGGAAGTTGACCAGCACGCCGCCAATCATGACCAGCAGTCGCTGCCAAGCGGGCTTGGAGCGGAACTCCCAGGGCTGGGCAGGCTTTGCCATCTGCTCTTTGTCGAAGCTCTCGTCTATCATACCGGCTATCTTGCAGTAGCCGCCCAATGGCAGCCAGCCTACGCCATACTCGGTGTCGCTGGTCTTGGGCTTGAAGCTGAAGAGCTTGCCCGACCACTTGCCGATACTCATATCGAAGAAGATGAAGAATTTCTCTACTCTTATGCCGAAGAGCTTGGAAAAGAACATGTGTCCTCCTTCATGCAGGAAGACAAGCAGCGAGATTGCCAGAACGAACTGGAGCAGTCTGATTAAAAATATTTCCATTATGATGATTATAACAATTTGTTTAACTGAGTAACTGGGCAGCCACACGGCGGGCCTCGGCGTCGGTCTGGATGTAGACGTCGTAGTCGGGCGAGGCGTCGAAGGAAACCAGGTTCATGGTGCGCTCGATGACGTCGGCCATCTGGAGGAAGCCGCAACGGTCGTGGCGGAACGCCTCGTTCACCACCTCGTTGGCGGCATTGACGATGCAGGGCATGTTGCCACCCTTGCGGATGGAGTCAAACGCCAGGGCAAGACACTTGAACTTGCGCATATCGGGCTCGTAGAACTCGAGGCTCTTGCCATAGAGGTTGAGCCTGTCGCCACGCAGGGGGAGACGGTCGGGGTAGGAGAAGGCATACTGGATGGGCATGCGCATATCGGGCACGCCCAGCTGGGCCTTGACCGAGCCGTCGACAAACTCGACGGCGCTATGCACGATGCTCTGCGGATGCACGAGTACCTGGATGCGGTCGGCCTCGACGCCGAAGAGCCACTTGGCTTCGATGACCTCGAAGCCCTTGTTCATCAGCGAAGCCGAGTCGATGGTAATCTTGGCGCCCATGGTCCAAGTGGGGTGCTTGAGGGCGTCGGCGGCAGTGACCGAGCAGAGCTGCTGGTCGGTGAAGGTGCGGAAGGGACCGCCCGAGCAGGTGAGCAGTATGCGCTCTATCTCGTTGTTGCCCTCGCCGACGATAGACTGGAAGATGGCGCTATGCTCCGAGTCGACAGGGAGAATGGGGGTGTGGTACTGTTGGGCCAGATTGCATATCAGCTCGCCTGCCACGACCAGGGTCTCCTTGTTGGCGAGGCATATCTTCTTGCCGCTCTTGATGGCGTGGATGGTGGGGGTGAGTCCGGCAAATCCTACCATCGCGGTGAGCACCATGTCTATGGACTCGGCTTCTACTATCTCGTTGAGGGCGTCGCGGCCGGCATAGACCTTGATGTCGGGCTGGTCGTCGAGCAGCGCGCAGAGTTCACCGTATTTGTCCTCGTTGGCTATGACCACGGCAGCCGGGTGGAACTTCCGGGCCTGCTGAGCCAACTCCATCACGCGGTTGTTGGCCGTGAGGCAGTAGACTTCGTAGAGGTCGGGATGCTGTTCGATGACATCCAGCGCCTGGGTACCTATCGAGCCCGTACTGCCAAGTATGCAGATTTGTTTCTTCATTATTATATTATATATCCATGATGCCTTCGGGCAGCCGGGTCCAGATGGCCCGAGCCTCGGCATCTACCTTTTCTATCAGTTCTTCGTGGGCGGGAACGAGCAGAGAGTCGCCCGCCGGGGTGGTGATGTCAAACAGGGTGTTGATGGTGCTGTCGTCTACGTGGTCGATGGTGCCCACCTCTCTGCCGGTGGTGCTGTCGATGAGCTTGAAGCCCACTATCTCGCTCCAGCCGAAGCCGGCCTCGTCGCTGTCCGAGAGCTCACGGGGGAAGTAGACCTTGGCGCCGGTCAGGCTGCGGGCCTGCTCCTGGGTGTCGATGTCGCAAAACTTCATCAGCACGGTCTCGTCGCTCTTGAAGCGGTATTCCTCCATGAAGAAGGGGACGAGGATACCGTCGAGTTCGAGCAGCAGATATTCGGCGTCGACGCGGTCAAACACGTCGTCGCTTATCTGGAAGGTTATCTCGCCCTTCACGCCGTGGGGTCTGCCCAGGCGTCCTATCTGGAATACGTCTTCGGGGGTTATCATCAGCTTTCGATGCGTTGGATGTGGGCGCCCAGACGGTTCAGACGGTTCTCTATGTCTTCATATCCACGGTCTATCTGGGCGATGTTGTCTATGCGGCTGGTGCCGTTGGCACTCATGGCGGCTATGAGCAGTGCTATTCCGGCACGGATGTCGGGACTGGTCATGCGGCCGGCTCTGAGCCTGCGGGCGTGGTCGTTGCCGTTGACCACGGCGCGGTGGGGGTCACAGAGGATAATCTGCGCGCCCATATCGATGAGCTTGTCTACGAAGAAGAGGCGGCTCTCAAACATCTTCTGGTGTATCAGCACATTGCCTTTGGCCATCGTAGCCACCACGATGAGCACCGACAGGAGGTCGGGGGTGAGCCCGGGCCAAGGGGCATCGGCGAGGGTCATGATAGAGCCGTCGATAAACGAGTCTATCTCGTAGTGGGGCTGCTCGGGGATGAACAGGTCATCACCGTCTTCCTCTATCTTGATGCCCAACCGCCTGAAGGCGTCGGGTATCATGCCCAGGTTGGGCAGCGACACGTTCTTGATGCGTACACCCTTGCCCACCATGGCTGCCATGCCGATAAACGAGCCTACCTCTATCATGTCGGGCAGTATGGTGTGGCTTGTGCCGTGCAGCGAGTCCACTCCCTCGATGGTGAGCAGGTTCGACGCCACGCCGCTGATGCGGGCGCCCATGCTGTTGAGCATCCGGCAGAGTTGCTGGATGTAGGGCTCGCATGCCGCGTTATATATAGTGGTGGTGCCCTCGGCCAGCACTGCCGCCATGATGATGTTGGCAGTACCCGTTACCGATGCCTCGTCGAGCAGCATATATCTGCCGTGCAGCCTGTCGGCCTTGATGGTGAACACGTTGCGATGGCTGTCATGGGCAAAGTCGGCCCCCAGTTGCTTGAAGCCGATGAAGTGGGTGTCCAGACGCCTGCGGCCTATCTTGTCGCCGCCAGGCTGAGCCACCGTGGCTTGCCCGTATTTGCCCAAGAGCGGGCCGATGGTCATCACCGAACCTCGCAGCGACGCACTCTTGCGCACGAACTCGTCGCTGGCCAGATAGTTCAGGTCTATGTGGGCTGCCGTGAAGGTATAGTCGTTCTTGGCGTTGCGCACCACGTCGACACCCATGTCCTGCAGCAGCTTGATGAGATTGCATACATCCAGTATCTCGGGGATATTGGTTATCCTTACCGGCTCGGTGGTGAGCAGACAGGCGCAGATTACCTCCAGAGCCTCGTTCTTGGCGCCCTGCGGGGTTATCTCTCCGTGCAATCCATGTCCGCCCTCGATGATAAATGACTCCATAGACGTTGGGGTTGGGGTTATTTCTTCTTGTTATTGCGTTTCTTCTCGGTAAACTCTCTGACGTCAATCTTCTCAAACTTGAAGGTGCTCAGGTCGAGTTGTATCTTGCCGTCGGTAAACTTGGCGAGGTCCGACGCCACCTTCTCGTCGTCCGACGAACCATGGCTCCACTGATAGAGGCAACGCTTCATCTGGTTGGCGGTGAGCTTGACGAGATTGTCGCGTTCCTTGCCGGGCTCCATAGTCTTGAGTTTGGCGAAGAGCTCGAATATCATGTTGCCGTAGTGTCTTACCGGGATGCGCTGCATGGGATAGTCCATAGGCTGCGGCTTGGCGTCCACGGCGTGGGCCTGCTTGATGTCGTAGGGCCAGTCTATGTCGAGCTCGAAATGGCTCATGATGGCCAGATGGTCCCACAGCTTCTGCTTGTAGTCGGCGCTCTCGCGGTTGGCGGGATACATGCGGTCCATGATGGCGATGATGGTTTGGGCACACTGCTGGCGCTCTGCCTTGCTGGGCAGTGTAATGGCGTGCTCCACCATCTTCTGCACCTCGCGGCCATATTCGGGCAGTATCAGCTTCTCCCGCTGGGTGTTGTAGTCAAGTCCTTCTATTTGCATAGTCCTTACTTAATGTCTTGGGTTGGGTATATGTCGTGTCTCAGAGCAGCTTCTTGGGCATCTTGGCCACAAAGTCCTTGAGATAGAATGGCACGAAGTAGGCCACGTCTTCGGTCTGGCCCTGGGCGATGCGGCGCTCAGCCAGAGGGAACATGTTCTTGGCCAGGGGCTCGATGCCGTCGATGTAGCGGGCATTGGGGTGGGCGATGACGTCCATACACTTGGCGGCGCCGTTGCCAAAGAAGTAGACGGGGCGCTCGTCGAGATACTTCCTGTAGGTGTCGGCGTCTACCACGTCGGCCTGGATGGGACGCACCTCATGCAGGGCGCGGTCGAAAATCTGTGCATACACCTCCATGCGGCGGGCGTCTATCATGGGGCAGAGCAGCGCGTTCTCCTCCTTTACCATCTCCAGCAACAGCACGGGCACACACATCAGTTCGAGAGTGGGTATAGCCACCAGGCTTACACCACGTCCGTAGCACACTCCTTTGGCCATAGACGTGCCGATGCGCAGACCGGTATACGAACCAGGGCCGCAGCTCACAGCCACGGCGTCGAGGGGTATGGCGTGGCTCTCGGCAAAGGAGAGCGCTTCATCGACAAATTTACCCAACCGCTCGTTGTGGTTGGGGCCGGTATGGTCTTCCTGATTAAAGATACATGCACCGTTTTCGCTCACCGATACAGAGCAGACATTGGTGCTTGTTTCAATGTTTAATATACACGACATGAATTTTAATTTACTAAATAACTGCAAATTTACGGTTTTTTTCCTACATTTTTGTTACTTTTGCAGAAATTTAACGTGTAACTACTATGATACAGTCAATGACGGGCTACGGAAAGGCAGTCCTTACTTATGGAGAAAAGAAAATCAACGTCGAGGTGAAGTCGTTGAACAGCAAGACGATGGACCTCTCTACCCGTATAGCGCCACTCTATCGCGAGAAGGAGATGGAGATACGACAGATGCTTACCCGCAAACTGGTCAGGGGCAAGGTCGACTTCTCTATCTGGATCGAGAAGGACGAGGTGGCCGACGCTGCTACCATCAACGCCGCCCTCGTAGACAATTATTACCACCAGATACGAGACATTGCCGCCAAGACGGGTATTCCTGAGCCTCAGGACTGGTTTTACACGTTGCTCCGCATGCCCGATGTCACCTCTCGTGTCGAGGCTGTTGTCCTCGAGCCCGAGGAGTGGGCAGTGGCATGCCAGGCTATCGACGCCGCCGTTGGCGCGCTCATCGACTTCCGCCATCAGGAGGGTGCAGCCCTCGAGCGCAAGTTCAATGAGAAGATAGACAACATCGAGCGGCTGCTCGCCAGCATCGAGCCCTTCGAGAAGGCACGTGTCCAGAAGATACGCGAGCAGATAGTCAAGGGCCTCGAGCAGCTCCCCGAAGCCAGCTATGACAAGAACCGGCTCGAGCAAGAGCTCATCTACTATATCGAGAAACTGGATATAAGCGAAGAGAAGCAGCGCCTCACCAACCACCTCAAGTACTTCCGCGAGACTATGGCCGAAGACCAGGCCAACGGAAAGAAGCTGGGATTTATCGCACAGGAGATGGGACGCGAAATCAATACCACCGGCTCCAAGAGCAACCAGGCTGAGATGCAGAACATCGTGGTCAAGATGAAAGACGAGCTCGAGCAGATTAAGGAACAGGTACTCAACGCACTCTAATCATGACAAAGCCAGGCAAACTCATCATATTCTGTGCACCATCGGGCTCGGGCAAGAGCACTCTGGTGCAGTGGCTCATGGCCACACACCCCGAGCTCCATCTCGCGTTCTCCATCAGCTGCACATCGCGCCCGCCGCGAGGCACCGAGCAGAACGGCGTCGAGTATTTCTTTATCTCGCCCGACGAGTTCCGTCAGCGCGTGGCTGCCGACGAGTTCCTTGAGTACGAGGAGGTCTATGAGGGCCGCTTCTACGGCACCCTCAAGAGCCAGGTAGACACCCAGACACAGCGCGGAGAAAACGTGCTCTTCGACGTCGATGTCAAGGGCGGATGTAACATCAAGGATTTCTATGGCGACCGTGCCCTGAGCATCTTTGTCCAGCCACCCTCGATCGAGGAGCTGCGCCGCCGTCTCGTGGCGCGTGCCACCGACACCCCCGAAGCCATCGAGCAGCGCGTGGGCAAGGCTGCCTACGAGCTGACCTTTGCGCCGCGCTTCGACCATGTCGTGGTCAACGACGACCTGGAGCGTGCCAAGGAGGAGGTATACCGGCTCGTGAGCGGTTTTGTTAACCGATAGCCCTGCACCCCATCCCTTCACCCTCATTCCCATGACCCTCTCGACCAGACAGATAGGCATCTTCGGCGGTTCGTTCAACCCCATCCACTGCGGACACATCGCCCTGGCGCGCCACCTGCTCACGGCGCTCGGGCTCGACGAGATATGGTTTGTCGTGTCGCCCCTCAACCCCTTCAAGACCCACGCCACCGACCTCCTGGCCGACGATGTGCGCTACGCCATCACCGCCCGCGCCCTGGCCAGCCAACCCGGTCTCAGCGCCAGCGATGTAGAGATGACCCTGCCACGCCCGTCGTATATGTGGAACACGCTCTGCCACTTGTCAGAGCTGCATCCCCATGCCCGCTTCACCCTGCTCATCGGCGCCGACAATTGGCTGGCGTTCGACCGCTGGGCCCACAGCCAAGATATCATCACCCACTACCGCATAGCCGTCTATCCGCGGCCAGGCTATGAGGTCGATGCCGCCGCCATGCCGCCATCGGTCACCTACGTCCATTCCGACCTGTACCCCGTGAGCAGCACCGAGATACGCCGCCGCATCGCCGCCGGCGAGTCGATAGAGGGCATGGTGCCCCAAGATATCCAGGCAATGGTAGAGCATTACTACCGCTAACCCGCCACCATCGCCGCGCCAACCCAATTCAACGCCGTACACATTCTCATTCTCTCCACCTGCGCGCAGCCCATCTCCGCTTGCGCGCAGCCCATCTCCGCTTGCGCGTAGCCCATCTCCGCTTGCGCGTAGCCCATCTCCGCTTGCGCGTAGCCCATCTTCACCCACTCTCCGCACCTCGCTCCACCATCCGCGTTCATCGTGGCAGCCACCCTGGCAGCTTGCGATACTATGCCGCTGCTTCTCGTTGAGGCTCAGCTATCCTCAATCTTGCTCTTCATCATGTTTATCTTGGTTTCGTGCCATGATACAATCGTTTCGTGCTTTGCCGTCACGATTTCACGCCACGATTTTATCGTTTCCCGCTTTGCAATATGCTTCATGTGGCCCTCTGCGCCTTTGGCCAGCCGCGCGGATGTCGGGGGAACCATCTCCGGCAGCGTGGAGGGTATCTCTGGCAGCGTGGAGGGCTCCTCTGGCGGTGTGGAGGGCTCCTCTGGCGGCGTGGAGGGTATCTTGGTCGACCTGCAGTCGGTTCCCACCACTACGGCGACAGACGCCAGAGCCCCCGCCTTGCTGCTCCATCGGGTGGAGTGGCAGAGCGGGGGCTCTTGGGATATGGATGCGACGATGGGGGCTTATCGCTTCAGACTCTCGGGCAGTGCGGGCATCGCACCGTGCTGGGTGCAGACATAGGCGCTCACCTCTACGGCGTGCTTATGTGCCTGGGCGATGGTCATGCCCTTGAGGATGCAGGCGCAGAAGGTGCCGGTAAACGAGTCGCCGGCTCCCACGGTGTCGGCAACCTCCACATGAGGAGTCTCGTGGAACGACTTGCAGCCGGGAGCGAAGACGTAGCTGCCGTTGACACCACAGGTGAGCACGAGCATATCCAGATTGTACTTGCCGAGGATGAGCCAGCACTTGTTCTCAATGTCCAGACCGGGATAGCCGAAGAGGCGGCCCAGCGTGATGAGCTCTTCATCATTTATCTTCAGTATATTGCAACGCTTCAGACTCTCGCAGATAATCTCCTTGGTATAGAAATTCTGGCGGAGATTGATATCAAAGATCTTGAGACAGTCGCTGGGAGTGTGGTCGAGAAACTGGTAGATGGTATCACGGCTCGCAGCGCTGCGCTGGGCCAGTGAGCCCCAGCATACGGCACAGGTGTTGGCAGCCACGTTGCTGACGGCGTCGGTGAAGGGTATGTTGTCCCACGCCACGCCCGTCTTGATGTCATAAGTAGGTACACCCTGGTCGTCCAGTTCCACCTGTACGGTGCCTGTAGGATAGTTTACGCGGGGCAGGAGATAGTCCAGGTGTTTCTCTTCGAGCTGGCGGATAGCCTCGTCACCATAGGCGTCGTTGCCCAAGGCACTCACGGCTATCGAGCGCAGACCGTGCTGGCCGGCATGATAAGCGAAGTTGGCAGGGGCGCCACCCAGTTGGGAGCCGGAGGGGAACACATCAAACAGCACCTCACCCAGGCCCACACAGTATTTGTTCTTGAAATCGGTATTCATAGTCTTGTCTTTGCTGAGTTGTTACATTTTGATTTTACCAATATATGTGAAGAGGTAGGCCACGCCTACAGCCATTACCAGCACAGCGCCTATCTGGCCGATGGCATCGCTGGCGAAGCCCATGAGCAGTGGGAAGACGGTGCCACCAAAGAGGCCCATAATCATCAGGCCGCTCACCTCGTTCTTCTTCTCGGGCAGCGCGAGCAGAGCCTGAGAGAAGATGATGGAGAAGACGTTGGAGTTGCCGTAGCCCACCAGGGCGATGGCGGCATAGAGCATGGCCTTGCTCTCGCCTACGAACATGCCTGCCATGCTCAGCGCCATCATCACGATGCTGATGATGAAGAATGTGCGGGGCTTCATCACGCGGAGGAAGAATGAGCCGGTGAAGCAGCCGATGGTACGGAAGATGAAGTAGAGCGATGTGGCTATGGCAGCCTCGTTGAGTGTCCAGCCCAGGCGCTCCATCAGCAGCTTGGGGGCTGTGGTGTTGGTGCCCACGTCGATGCCCACATGGCACATGATGCCCACAAAGGAGAGCAGCACGATGGGGCGGGTCAGCAGACTGATACATTCGCCCATGCCAGAGGCCTTGCCCTGGGGCTTCTCTTCATCGATAGGAGTGCCGGCGAGGAAGATGGAGGCGCAGATGCCTATCACCATGTAGATGGGGAACAACATCTTCCAGCCCATGCCCAAGGAGGGAACAGCCCCGATGGCTCCCCACATGGCGATGTATGGTGCCATGAACGAGGCGATGGCTTTGACAAACTGGCCGAAGGTGAGGGTCGACGCCAGGTTCTTGCCCGAGGTCACAGCCGATACCAGCGGGTTGAGCGAGGTCTGCATCAGCGCGTTGCCGATGCCCAGGAGGGAGAACGAGGCCAGCATCACGCCGAAGCTCTCGCCCACGATGGGCAGCAGCAGCGAGACTACGGTCACCACCAGCGACAGCAGTACTGTCTTCTTGCGGCCTATCTTGTTCATCAGCATGCCCGTCGGCACCGAGAAAATCAGGAACCAGAAGAAGACCAGTGACGGAAACAGGTTGGCTGTGGCATCGTTGAGGTTGAGGTCTTCCTTGACATAGTTGGAGGCAATGCCGACCAGGTCTACAAATCCCATGGTGAAGAAGCAGAACATCAATGGGATGATGGTGAGCTTGGATGAAGTCTTCATAATTATAGCGCGAGTTTATGTACGTTGATGTTGTTGAATTGTGCCTTGCCACCCTCGGCGTAGAGCTTCACGTTCTCGTAGGGGGCAACGGGGAATACGAGGTTGGTCATGGCGATGCGGCCGCCGTCGACGAAGAGCTCGATGGATGACTTGTCGACGAAGATATCTACGTGGTAGGTCTTCTTGCCGGCCTGGCAGAGTGAGAGCGGAGCCCATGTGGCCAGGGCGAAGTCGTTCTTGTAGTTGATGGCATTGACCATGCGGGCGGGCTGCTTGCCCTCGGCTGCGCGCTGCTTGTCCCAGGCCAGCTCGATGTCATGGGGCACAGCCTGCTTGCCAAAGTCGGTGAGTCCGCTTTCGGTGCGGTCCATCACCACCTTGCCCTGCTTCATGTCGAAGTAGATGAGGGTGCGCTCGCGCTTGTTGTTGGAAATCTCGATGCCGGCTATGCCGTTGGCGTCGGGGGTGATGTCGGCCTCAATCTCGAAGGCGCCGTCCATGCCGGCGGTCAGACTGGCAAACGCCTTGGACTCGTCGACTGTCTCGTTGGCCAATGTGCGGGTTGTCTTGCGTAGAGCGTAGACCTCGGGGGCAACATCTTCAGACAGATAGTACTTGCCGTTGTTCTCAAAGAGCTTCAGCTCGCGTGGCAGACCATTGGCGCCGCGGTTCTGCTTGAACGGGGTGAGGTTGGCGTACTGCCAGTTGCTCATCCAGGTTATCGCCAGCACTCTGTCGCCGGTGTTGGAGAAGGTAACAGTGGCATAATGGTCCTTACCCCAGTCCATCCACTTCACGTCTTTGGCATCGGGGCAGGTAAACTGCTTGCCGTCGAAGTCGCCGACGAAGTACTCGGTGGCGCTGCCGCCAAACCAGCATCCAGGGTTGATGTTCATAGTCATCACCCATTTCATGTTGTTCTTGTCGCCATTGACGGGCAACTGGAAGAAGTCTGGGCACTCATACTGGCATGGCTGCTGGCCCAGTCCCTTGCCAAAGGCGCTCACGTAGTCCCATTTCTTCAGGTTCTTGGACTTATAGAAACGGGTCTCCTTATCGGCAGAAACAATCATATACCAGCACTTGCCCTTCTCATACCAGAACACCTTGGGGTCGCGGAAGTCCTTGAGACCGTCAAAGGGAGTGAGCACGGGGTTGCCCTCATACTTGGTGAAGGTGCGGCCGTTGTCGTTGCTGTAGGCGATACACTGCACCTCGTCGTGGTTTACACTGTTGTTGGTGTAGATGGCGATGATGGCGTTCTTGCCAAATCCGGCGGTATTCTTCTTGTCGACTACCGAACTGCCGGAGAAGATGTGGCCCACGGGGTCACGGGCGATGGCTGGGTCGAGGTGCTCCCAGTGTACCAGGTCTTTGCTCACGGCGTGTCCCCAGTGCATATTGCCCCACTTGCTGCCATAGGGATTGTACTGGAAGTAGAGGTGGTACTCCCCGTCCTTATAGACCATGCCGTTGGGGTCGTTCATCCATCCGTAGAGGGGAGTGAAGTGGTAAGAGGGACGGTAGTAGTCGGTATTGGTGGTATCGAAGGTGTTGCTCAGCTTCATCAGGTTGAGGGCGAGGGCGTCCTTGGCGAGGCCGAGTATCTTGACGGTAGCGGTTTTGCCATGTCCCAGCGCGAAGGGCACATAGTAGTCGGCGCCGTTTTGAGCCAGGCGCACGTCCATCCAAGTGTCGTCCTTGGAGCCGGTATCGAGCAGCACCTGCGCTTCATCCTTCTCTTCCTGGATAGGCAGCAGGATGTACTTGGTGGGGTTGTCCACACGGATAATGGTTGTGTCGCCCTTGTGTTCGATGTCCATCTTCTGGGCGGTGGCGGTGGTGGCAACTGCAGCCATCAGCATGAGGCATGCCGCCTTCATTATGTTGCTTGTTCTCATTGTGTTGTTGTTTAGTTATTATATTAACGGTATTGTTGTCTGTTTCTTGTGTGCCGACAACCCTATACCTATTATTATATAGGGTTGTCAGCGTGTGTGTGAAGAGTGAGAATGATCAGAATTTGAGAGATGCGGTAAACTCTACGGTGAACGGGCGCAGATAGCTGCCAGTCATGATCTGGTTCTTGATGTTCTTGGCCTCGTCCTTGGTTATCAGCTCGGCGCCGGCGATGCTGCCCTTGGCTCCGGTCTGGTTGAGGAAGTTGACAACAGTACATCCCAGGCTCAGGCGCTTGCTTGCCTGCCAGTTGACGCCACCGAATGTCTCCCAGTGGCCATTGAAGTAATATGCCTCGTTGATGTTGGCGTAAGTCTTGCTGAAGTAGCGGAAGCTGGTCCACAGCTTGATGTCCTTGGTGACCATGTAGCTGGGGTCGAGCTCGATGAGTATCTCTGGGATTTCGGCTACGATGTTGCCAGTGGCATTGATCTTGCCCACATAGCCATCGTTGAAGGTGACAGAAGTCTCAAACTTCTTGTATGTAGGCTTCTGGTAAGTGAACAGGAAGTGGAAATCGAATCCCTTGAAAGGATGAGCCACAGCGTCGGTAGTCCAACCCCAGGTCTGGATGTCGTAAGCCAGAGGAGCAGCCTTAATCTCGCTGCCGTGCTGGAGGTTGAGCGTAGAGTTGTTGTTGGTCTTGGAGATATACGAGAACAGTGATGTGAGGCTCAACCATGAGTTGTTGTAGTATATACCTGCACGGCCGAGTGGCACGGATATCTTGTCTGTATTGGGAAGGGTAGCAGGAGCGAAGGCTTCAAACTTCGGGTGCTGCACGATGTAAGTGAAATCGCCGGTAAAGCCAAAGTTGTCGGTGAGCTTGTAGGTTGCGGCTACCGAGAAGTCGTAGTTCAGCCAGTTGTAGGCCAGATCTACGGGCGCAATCTTGGTTCCGTCGGCAGCCATGGCGCCGAGGTGATAGTCAGCGAAACGGCCTACGAAGTTGCCTTGGGCATTCTTCACGGCGGCGTTCTCTCCCTTCAGGCGCTGCCATTCCACGCGGGCGCCATAGTAGAGGTTGAGCTTCTTGGTGACATCCCAGTCGTGGGTGAAGTAGAGTGCCAGCTTGTTCTCGCTGCCTTTATAATATTCTGAAGCGTTCTTGTTGAAGTCGTAGAAATAGCCATCACGCAGGTTAGCATCCCATACACGGACGGCATAGCTACCATCGGCAGGCACACTCTGGTCATACATGGTCGTATTGGAGCAGTAGTCGATGTGGTAGAACCACTCGTTGAGGCCCAGGCGCAGGGTAGAAGTCTTGAACTTCTTGTTGAGCTCGGTGGTGAAGAGCGCCTCGTCTATGGTACCTGCATTGAGACACGACATGCGGGTCTGCACGTACTGGCCGTCGTATGCCTTGGTCTGGCCGTCGATGTCGCGGTACATATAGTTATACAGCCCGTGGTTGTCGGCACTGTTGAGGTCGACGATGGACATCGGGGTCTGGTAGACCATGGCTCCGCGCGAGTGGTCGTACTTCAGCGTGGCCTTCCAGTTCAGTCCGTTGTCAAAGCGGTAGCTGTTCATCAGCGTCACCTCACTGGCCTTGTTCAGGCAGGCGTCGTAGAGCGTGGTCTGGGCCAGCTTGCCTGTGCGCATGTCACGATAGGTCATCTCGTTGTCGATGGGCAGATACGAGGTGGTACCCAGCTTGAACTTGCCGTACTCCTTCACGCTTCCGTCGCCCACATAGATGAACGGGGCGCTCTGTGTGGCGTAGTTGTAGACATTGTGGCTGTTGGCATACTTATACATGGCGGTAAACTCGCCACGCTCGTTGTTGTACTTCTTGGTGAGGAGCGCCTTGTAGATTTGCGTACGGTCCTGGTAGGGCGTAGACTTGATTTTGAACGTACCGGGGTCGAAGTCCTGGTACATGTTGACGCTGTAGAACCAGTCCTTACTCAGGTCACCGTTCATGTTGAGCGAGAACTCCTGCAATCCGAAGTGGTTGCTCTTGTAGTTGAGCGTTCCGTTGAAGCCCTTCTGACCTTTCTGGGTAAAGGAGTTGACGGCGTAGCCGATGTTGCCGGTGGTGATGGCAGTCTCGGCAATCTTGAGCAGACCCTGGTGGCTCAGGCTGGCATCGCCGCGCCAGATGGTGTTGACCGAGTGGGGATTGGTGGCATAGGTAACGGGCAGGCCGTTCTCGAGCACGTTGACATCGGCAGATGGCAGACCAATCTGAATCTCTCGAGGGCCGTTGGCACTGGCTGCGTTGAGCATCACGTTGCGGTTGCCCTCTTCCTTGGCGTTTGCATTTTCGTCCTGTGCATACGCTGCTGAAATGTTTACCATTGAAAGTGCAAGCACCATGGCTGCGAGCTTTCCTTTGAATAAGGTATTCATAACCGTTTAGATTTTTAATTGTTGTTGATTGCGTTAAATTTCTGCTGCAAAGTTATCCAAACGGTTGGGAGACAGCTATAACTGATGGTTCATGTGATAACAAAAATCGTTCATTGTAACATAATTGTTATACAATGAACGATTTTTGCTGTGGTTGTCTATGCCTGAGTCGATAATCTGGCTATAATTTTTCCATTCCTATATAAAAAGCGTGCGACGATGATGGCTGCCACCGCGTGTCGGGTCATGAGTTGGCTATGTCGCCCGGCAACATGCCGTATTCGTCCTTGAAACACTTGGTGAAGTAGGATGGCGCCGAGAATCCCACCTCGTATGCCACTTCGGCGATGGTCATGCTGCGGCTCTCCAGCAGCCGCTTGCCCTTGGCGAGGCGTGCCTTGCGCAGGATGTCGACCACCGATGAGCCCGTCATGGCTTTGATCTTGCGATAGAGCTGCACGCGGCTCAGACCTATCTCCTTGCCGATGTCCTCGACACCGAAGTCGCAGTCGGAGAGATGCTGCTGGATGATGGCGTTGAGCTGCTTGACAAACTGCTTGTCTCGGGCGTTGAGCTGTGTGGCCTCGACCTCGGTCTCTACATCTGCGGCACGCTGGTATACATGCTTGAGCAGCTTGCGCTGCTTCAGCAGATTGTCGATGCGTGCCAGGAGCACCTTGCCGTGGAATGGCTTGGTGATGTAGGAGTCGGCGCCATGCTCATAGCCTTCTGCGCGGTGTTCCTCCAGGTTCTTGGCGGTGAGCATGATGACCGGGATGTGCGAGGTGGCGGTTCCGGTCTTGAGCTGCTCGGTAAACTCGAGTCCGTCCATCACCGGCATCATCACGTCGCAGACCACCAGGTCGGGCACCTCCCTGCGCGCCACCTCCAGACCCTCCTTGCCGTCGGCAGCCTCGATTACGAAGTAGGTGTCCTGCAGCAGCGTGCGCTCATACTGGCGTATGTCGTTGTTGTCGTCGATGATGAGTATCGTGGGCTTGTCGGCCTCTTCGCTCACCAACTGCTGCACCTTGCCCTGCTGCTTGTCGCCATCGTCGATGTATTGCAGCGCGGCCTCGTCGGCGGTCGGGGTGATGGTGTCGGTGTCGTCGGCTATCGGCGCGCCGTCGGCCTGATGGCGGGGGATGACCACGATGAAGTCGGCGCCCATGCCGGGACGGCTCTCCACCCTTGCCTCGCCGTGGTGGAGTTCGGCGAACGACTTGACCAGAGCCAGTCCTATGCCCGTACCGCTTGCGGCGCCCTTGAGCTGGAAGAACCGTTCAAACACCTTGTCCGTCTCTGCGCTGGCGATACCCTTGCCCGTGTCGCGCACATCGATGCGTATGTTGTCGGCCTCGGCGGCGAGCGTCACATGGATTTCGCCTCCTGCCGGAGTGTATTTCAGCGCGTTGCTGATGAGGTTGAACACGATGCGCGCCACTTTCTCCTTGTCGGCGACCATCATGCGGTCGGTGTCGAAGCCTGTGGAGGCACAGTCCATCCTTATCTTCTTGCGCTCGGCAGTCAGGCGGAAGTCGTCGGTCCACACCCTCATCGCCTCGACGATGTCAAAGCGGCTGAGGCTAAGCTCCATCTTGCCGTTCTGTATCTTGCGGAAGTCGAGGATATTGCCCACGAGCTGCTGCAGAGCCAGTGCGTTGCGCTGCACCATCTTGAGCAGTTCGCGGCTCCTGCCCTTGATGCAGGAGTCTTCGAGCATCATCTCCACAGGGTCGGCGATGAGCGTGAGAGGCGTGCGCAGTTCGTGGCTAATGTTGGTAAAGAACACCAGGCGCGAGTGGGTGAGCTCCATCACCTCCTCGTTGAGTCGCTTCAGCTCCTTGTTCTTCTCCTCCAGTTCTCCGTTGGCCTTGGCGAGCTGCTCGTTGAGCTTGGCCTTGATGATATATCCTCTGAAAATCATGGCGGCGGCGGTGACGCATACCAGAAGGAACACGCCGAGGCCGATGAGCATCACCTTCTGCGCATTATAGTCTGAGAGGTATTGGTTGACCTGGTTGTGGAGTGTCTTCAGATTGCGCGACTGCCTCTCCGCATCGCGCGCTTCCATCAGCGTGAGCTCGGCGTTGGCCTTGGTGATGATGGATGTACTCAGATAGTTGTCCTTGTCAAAGGGCTTGTGGGTAAGTATCTTCATGGCGAGCGCTATCACCTGGTCGCCCTTGGTGGGGTAAAGGTATGACGCCTCAAGCACGCCGTCGCGCACCAGCTCCAGACCTCCGCCCTCGGTGGCGAGCCCATCCACGCCCGTATACTTGTATCTCTTGCCCACGCCCATCTGCTGCGCTGCCACATAGGCACCCCAGGCGAGTCGGTCGTTATGGGCGTAGACATAGTCGAAGTCCTGCGTGCGCTTCAGGATACGCTTCATCGCCTGGATGCCGCTCTCCTCCTTCCAGTCGCCACCCTCCGACGCTACCACCTCTATGCCGGGATAGGACTTGACGGCATCCATAAATCCGCGATGACGCTCCAGGGCGGGCGACGAGCCTTCGAGTCCTGTGATTTCGACGATACGGCCCTTGCCGTGCAACTGCTGGGCGATGAACGTACCCATAGACTCGCCTATCAGATAGTTGTCGCAGCCGATGAAGGCAGTATACTTGTCAGAGTTGGTCTTGCGGTCGTAGAGTATCACGGGGATGCCCTTGTCGTAGGCTCGCTCTACGGCCTTGGATATCGGGCTCAACTGGTTGGGCGACACCACCAGCAGGTCGACGCCCTCGTCGACAAACTGGTTGATCTGCTTGTTCTGCAAGACATTGTCGTCGTTAGACGAGGCGAGCTTCACGATGATGGAGTCGTTGAGAAACTCGCCCATCTTGAGCTCGTCGTTCAGCTTGTTGCGCCAGATGTCTTCAGAGCATTGCGACACGCCGATGACAAAAGGTCGGGGCTTGCCGGTGCAGGCTGCGAGCAGCACCACGCAGGCAATGATCAGCAGGGGGATGGTGATGAGATACTTCTTCATGTCCAAAAGGGTATAAGTATATAGTTGCCAACTGCAAATATACGACAATTTTCAGAGATAGAGACGATTAGGACGAGAAAAGAGTGGCTCCCGCCGATTTCGGCGATGGTCAGCCCGTGGGTAGAGGTACCCTCCACGGTTCCCAAGGTACCCTCCAGCTTGCCCAAGGTACCCTCCACGCCACTGGAGTTACCCTCCCTGTCGCCGACCTACGCAAAAGCCTCACCCTGGGTAGTATGCTGCCGATAGAAGGCTGCCGGGCTGGGCGCGCGGACATACTGCTCGAGGTGAGGCTTGGCTGCTATGGTCTCCGGTCGCGTCTTCATGACGGTGGGCCGGACTTGGGGGCTTCTGTTACTTCTTCTTTATCTCGTAACCTATCTTCCTGAAGGCGGCGACATAGTCTTCGTACTTGGCCTTCTTGCCGTCGTAGATGATGGTGACCCGCTGGTCGTCGACCGAGGTCTCTATCTTCTTTGTGCCCTTGACAAAACGGATGTTGCTCTTGATTTTGTTCTCGCATTTCTGGCAGTGCATCTGCGGCAGAGTGGTTACGGTGAGCGTGTCGGCCGGTGCCTTGGCAATCATGTTGCCCGCTGTCGCAAGCATACATGCCATTAAAAGATACTTCTTCATGTTCTATAGTTTTTTGAATGATTTGTAGCGTTATAACTTTTCCAGTTTGAACCTCAGTCCTACATAAGCCATCGCTCCGGTTACCGGTCCCCACACCTGAGTGGCGTCGAAGCCGGCATCCCAGGGATGGTGGGCACCCTGGATGGGGTTGGCAATCTTGTAGTTGGTAAGATTTTCGCCACCGACATAGAGGCTGATGTTGCGGAATTCCCTTGTAATCTGCGCCTGCAGCTGGAAGTAGGCGGGGTAGCGGCTCTGGTCGTAGAGGCGTCCACCTCCATTGAGCTGGCCCGTCACATCAAACTGCCAGAGTTGAAGCGGCGTCTTGTAGGAGAGCGTGAGCAGCCCCTTGTAGCGCGAAGTGAGCGGCTTGGCTTGCCTTGCTCCGTCGTAGGTACAACGGACATCGTTCAGGCGGAAAGCGGCAGTGGCCGACATGCCGTCCCAGAACGGATAGGTGGCATCGACCTGCAGCGTGTGGCTATAGCTTCTGCCGTCAAGGTTCTCAAACGAGAGCGTGTGGGCGCCCCGGGCTCCGTCGAAGTTGATGACCATCTGGTTCAGGAAGTCGGTGTAGTAATACTCAGCGTTGAGCTCGAGTGTGCGTTCGGCCACGGGCAGGTTCAGACCTATGGATAATCCCATGTTCCATGCCTCCTCCTGCTTCAGGTCTGGACTTACGATGACCTCTCTGCCACTTGCCAGCAGCGCGGTGTTCTCTGCCAGGGCGTGGGGTGACCGATAACCCTTGCCGACCGATGTGCGGAGGGTCACCACGTCGGATGGAGAATACTTGAGGTGCAGTCGGGGCGTGACGAAGGTGCCGTAGAGACTCGAGTGGTCCCATCTCACGCCGGGCATCACCGTGAGGCGGTCGCCCAACTTATAGGTGTACTGGGTGTAGACGCCCGGAGTGGTCTCTCGGGTCACCCGGCTCGCGGCGTCGGGCAATGTACCGAGCGGGTTGAAACGCTCGTCGTAGTTGTCGTGGTTGAGCGACGCCCCGACGCTGATGTTGTGATGGTCATCGATGTCGGTCTCAAACATCAACTGGGCATAGCCGTTCTTCTGGGTCACATCGTAACGGGTGAGGCCGAAGCCATAATCGGCGTCGTGCCACGAGCCGTGCAGCATGAGGGCTATCGACGTGTTGTGGTCGGCGTTCAGGGTGAAGCCATTCTTCCACTGCATCTCGTATCGGTCGGTCTCTACCGCTGTAGCATAGAGTGGCGCCGACGAGAAGGTGGCGTGCTTGGCGCTCTGTCCGCCTTGGCGCTCGTCGTGGAGCCCCCGCAGCAGCAACTGGCTAATCCAGCGCGGCGAGACATAAGCCCAGCGGTGCATCAGGTTGTATTGGCGCAGCTTGGGCATATCCATAAATCCGTCGCCATTGCCGTCGTGGTCCATCTGTCGGTTCTCGAAGTGCAGCAGAGTGGCTGTAGACAGTCGGCTGTTGAGGTGTATGCTTCCATCGAGGTTGACCTCGGTCTTCAGTTCACTGTCCTGATAGACATTGGCCCTCACTCCATCGGTACCCTGTGGCTTGAGAAACTCTATATTTATCTGGCCCGTGGTGCTCTCATATCCGTTTTTGACGCTCGATGCCCCCTTGCTCACCTGTATCGACTGCATCCAGGGTCCGGGCACATAGCCAAGACTGTAGGGGAGTGCTGCGCCGCGCAGATTGGGTATGTTTTCGGTGAGCATCTGGACATAGGTGCCGCTGAGTCCAAGGAGTTTTATCTGTCGGGCTCCCGTGGCAGCGTCGCTGTAGCTTACATCGACCGAGGGGTTGGTCGTGAACGACTCGCCCAGGTTGCAGCAGGCAGCACGTATCAGTTGGCCCTGACCAATGAGGTCGGTATTGTCCACGCGGTATCGTGCCTTGATGCCCTTGGTGGCTTTGACCACCACCTGCTTGAGGTCGTGGGTCTGGGTGGTAGTGTCCTGCTGTGCCGAGAGGGTCTGGGTCGCCAGCATACCTACCAGTAGTATAATCAAAGTTCTTTTCATCTGTGTAGTCTTTTTCCTTACTAACAATCTCTTTATCCTTAATGCCAGTATCTATACCTTATTATAATGCATCGAGGGCAGTACGCCGGTGTATCTCCAGCTCGCGAAACTCCCGAGGCGTCATCCCCGTCACCTGCTTGAACTGCGAAGACAGATAAGTGGGTGAACCGTACCCCAGCCGGTAGGCTATCTGGCTGGTAGTGAGGCTGCTGTAGCATAGCAGCTCCTTGGCGTACTCGACGCGATGGTGGATAGCGAACCTCTCGATGGTGATGCCGCGCACCTCGGAGAACAACTTGCTCAGGCTGCTGTACTCCCGATGGAGCCGACAGGACAGATAGTCTGACAGCTTGGGTCGCACGGAGTCCATCCTTACCCATGCCTGTACGGCTATGCGTATCTGCTCGACCAGTTGGCTGCGAGGGTCGTCGAGGAGTTCAAATCCTATGGCGTGCAGACGCTCTGCCACGGCATGGCGCTGGCTGTCGGAGAGATTTTCTGCCGTCTCCGCTTCTCCCAGAGTTATCGACATGACCGTCAGGTCTTCAGACATGAGTATATCCTTGACTGCGCTGATGCAGCGAGGGCATACCATATTCTTTATCAATAGCTTCATCGATGTCTATAGGTGTTTCTGTTCTTATCGTGTACAAAGGTAAATCTTTTCGCGTTAATATTTGTACAAAATTAAGGATAATGTTTTCAATTTTTTGAGCATCAACACATAGACAGTCCCATGCTGCAGCGTCGACGGGGGATAGCTGAGCATGATGGTGCAGACGATTACGCCAGAGGGAGCAATGGCTGCGGCGCGCGCGATGAAGGGCTTGGGCGTGAGGGAGGCTCGGGTGCCGACTGATGTGGCTGCCGCCATCCCCGCGATAGGGATAAAAGAAAAGGAGGTGGCTTCAGTCGCTACCGAAACCATCTCCTTATAATTCTTGACCAAGTTGGCGCCTCAACGACGCCTCATGACCTGGGAACTATCCATCTGTAGCTCCATCGAGCTTGTGATTTCAAATCCCCGACGGCCTCGAGAACACTTCACATTTACCTAAATTCCTCAGGCCGCCACAAAAAAACTTAAAACTAACTAACTCTCCATCAGTGACTGTATTCCGTAAAATACTATTAATGTCCCTGTCTCTGCTCCTCATCCTCTCGGACTCAGGTAGAGATGTTATGAGAATGACGGAATAACTTTTATCCATTGCAAAAGTACTATTTTTGAGGGATATAATTGATTTTCATCAAAAGAAAATTCATGGTTTTGACAATTATTATAGTTTACAGCGCGTTTTTTAGGGTTTCTGCGCATTTTTTTAGCCTCATTAATGTACTAAATGGTATCATTTGAGCGTTATACCTATAAGATATGAAATGGACAGACCGCATACGACAGGTAAAGATAGTGCTGGTGGTGATAGCCATACTGATGGCTGTCGCCTCGGTGATGGTGTCTCATCGGCTGACGCGCGACCTCGAAGCCGAGGAGCGCAACAAGATGGGGGTGTGGGCAGAGGCTATGCGCTCGCTCAACACCGCCGACGAGAACACCGACCTCAATCTGGTGCTGCGCGTGATAGACGAGAACCACACCATCCCCGTCATCGTGCTCAACCAGCAGGGGAGGGTGCAGACGGTGCGCAATGTGGATACTGGTCGCCGCCACGATGCCGACAGCACCGCCTATGTCGCGCAGATGGCTTCGCGGCTCAAGGCGGGTGGCCACTACATCCGTATCTATCTCGACGAAGACCATGCCGATGGCTATATCGACGTGTGCTATGACGACTCGCTCACGCTGAAACGCCTTGCCGTCTATCCCTATATACAAATAGGAGCAGTATTGCTCTTCGTGGGCGTGGCGGTGATAGCCCTGCTCACCTCGAAGCGGGCCGAGCAGAACCGCGTGTGGGTGGGCCTGTCCAAGGAGACCGCCCACCAGCTGGGTACTCCTATCAGCAGCCTCATGGCGTGGGTCGAGATACTGCGCGAAAACTATCCCGACGACGACTTGATACCCGAGATGGACAAGGACGTGAAGCGTCTGCAACTCATTGCCGACCGCTTCTCCAAGATAGGGTCGCTCCCCGAGCCTGTGCCCGTGAGCCTTGACACCACGCTGAGTCATGTGGTCGACTATATGGACCGCCGCACCTCGCGCCGGGTGGTCATCAGCGTCAGCCATACCCAGGGCGACCAGACGGTGAACCTCAACGCGTCGCTCTTCGAATGGGTCATCGAGAACCTGTGCAAGAATGCTGTCGACGCTATGGGCGGCGACGGCGGAAAGATAACCATTACTACTGGCACTTCGCCCAAGGGCGTGTGGATAGAGGTTGCCGATACGGGCAAGGGCATCCCCAAGAAGGATGTGGGCAACGTGTTCCGCCCCGGATTTACCACCAAGCGTCGCGGATGGGGACTGGGCCTTTCGCTCGCCAAGCGCATCGTCGAGGAATACCACCACGGCCGCATCTATGTCAAGAGTTCCGAGCCCGGCGTGGGCACCGTGTTCCGCATCGAGCTGCGGCAGTGCTGAGCAAGTCACGCCGCAGCCCGTCGCGGCTATGCCCGAGGTGCGCACCATGCCCTCTGCCGTGCCCTTTTGCCCCAGCCCGCTGTGGTTTTGGGCTTATTCCATTATTTTTTAGCGTTTTTGCTTTCCCACAAGTTTACTTTTTACTACCTTTGTCGGTTGAAACGTTATTGGTATGAACTGGATTACTGAAATACTGACCGGCAACTCGCCTGTACACACCATCATCGCGCTGTCATTGATATGCGCCTTGGGCCTCGCCTTGGGCAAGGTGCGCCTGATGGGCGTGTCGTTGGGCGTGGCTTTCGTGTTTTTTATTGGTATTCTTGCCGGACATATCGGCGTGACCGTCGATGCCGAGAGTCTGGCTTACGCCGAGACCTTCGGACTGGTCATCTTTGTCTATATGCTGGGTCTCAGCGTGGGCCCCAACTTCTTCGGTTCGCTCCGTCGTGAAGGACTGTCCCTCAATCTGTGGTCTTTGGGCGTGATACTCTTGGGTACGCTCTTCGCCATCGTGCTGGTGCCGCTCACCGGAGTCAATCTGCCCGACATGGTGGGTCTGCTCTGCGGAGCCACAACCAACACCCCTGCGCTGGGTGCCGCCCAGCAGGCGCTGCATCAGGTGGGCAAACCCGCCGGGTCGCTCGCCTTGGGTACCGCCGTCACCTATCCCTTCGGTGTGGTGGGCGTCATCCTGGTGATGGTGGTGCTGCGCCGCTTCCTGGTGCGCCCCGCCGACCTCAAGGTGCGCTCGCGCGACGAGGCCGACCATACCTATATCGGCGAATATGAAGTGGTGAACCCCGCCCTTGACGGCAAGAAGGTTGAGGACTTCGCCCAGAGTTCCCACGAGCACTTCATCATCTCGCGCATCTGGCGTGGACAGGAAGTGATAGTACCCTTTGCGCAGACCGTGCTGAAGATGCACGACAAGCTGCTCGTCATCACCAACAAGCACGACCGCAACGCCATGGCCATCCTCTTCGGCCACGAGTGTGATACCAACTGGAACGAGGGCAAGATAGACTGGAACCATATAGACTCAGAAGTGGCGAGCCGCACCATCGTCGTATCGCGCAAGGTGCTCAATGGTAAGCATCTGGTAGACCTCCAGCTGCGTTCCACCTACGGTGTCAACGTGAGCCGTGTCTTGCGCGGCGACCTGAAGCTCCTCGCCACCGACGACTTGCGCCTGCAGTATGGCGACCGTGTCGTTGTCGTCGGTACTCCCAAGTCGCTCGACAATGTGGAGAAGTTCATCGGCAACGGAGTGCAGACCCTCAACGAGCCCAACCTCGGCAGCATCTTCCTTGGCGTGGTGCTCGGTCTGCTGCTTGGCTCCATCCCCATCGCCATCCCCGGCGCCGCAGCCCCCGTGCGCCTCGGCATAGCCGGTGGCCCCATCATCATGGGTATCATCGTCGGCGCCCTTGGCCCCAAGGCCCACTTCATCTCCTACACCACCCGCAGCGCGTCGCTCATCCTGCGCAAGTTCGGGCTGTCGCTCTACCTTGCCTGCCTGGGTCTCGAGGCTGGCAAGGACTTCTTCCATACGCTCATCCGACCCGAGGGCCTCATGTGGATAGGTATCGGTGCGCTGCTCACGCTTATACCTATATTAATAATAGGTATCATCATGCTGCGCATGCACCGCTACGACTTCGGTACCATCTGCGGCGTGCTCTGCGGCAGTATGGCCAACCCCATGGCTTTGGGCTATGCCAACGATACGCTTCAGGGTGATACCTCTTCGGTCAGCTATGCGTCGGTCTATCCCCTCGGCATGTTCGTGCGAGTCATCATCGCCCAGATTATCATCATGTTCTTTGTCTGAACCGCCGTCGCGGCTTCCGCCCGGCGCCACCATATGCAGAAGGCCCGCTTTCCCTTGTGAGGAGAGCGGGCCTTCTGTCTGTCGGGTCAGAACGGTGGCGGCGAGCATACCGTCATGGGCTTGCCCGTGACGGGATGGATGAAGGAGAGCGACTGCGCATGCAGGTAGAGGCGGTCGCCGCCATGACCGTAGAGCGGGTCGCCAAGGATGGGGCGGCCGAGACCACGGCTGTGGGCGCAGTGTACGCGCAGCTGATGGGTGCGTCCCGTGAGCGGATGCAGCTCCACGCGGTCGTCGCCGGTCATGCGGTATCGGGTGTGGGCGTCCTTGCCTTCGGCGTCGTCTACCCGCTGTCGCGGACGGTCATCGGCGTCGGGCGCCAGAGCCAGCCTTATCTCGCCCTCGGCAGCCACGGTAGTGCCCGAAGGCTCGAGCCGCGCCACATAGGTCTTGTCTATCTCGCGGCTGGCAAACTGGCGCTGCAGCCGGTGGTAGACCTCGGTGGTGAGCGCCACTATCATCAGTCCGCTGGTGTCCATGTCGAGCCGGTGTACCACCATAGGTCCTGTGGCATGAGGATGACGCCGGCGCATGATGGATGCCACCGACTCGCGTTCCTGTCTGCCTGGCACGCTCAGCATGCCAGCCGGCTTGTTTACCACCACGAGCCACTCGTCTTCATAGACGATGTCCAGCCGATGGTCGTCGGGCGTGTCGTCGCTGTCTTCCACCTCTATTCCTTGCAGCATGTAGCTCAGCACGGGCCTGCACTTGCTCTGGCAAGCCGGGTAGTAATGCAGGTGATGGCGTATCTCTCCCTCGGGACTCTCGCCCCACCAGAACATCGCCATGCACAGCGGGCGCAAGCCCATCCTGTAGGCATATTGCAGCAACTTGGGCTCGCAACATTCGCCCGTGCCGCCCGGTGGGGTGAGGTAGGGACGCTGCGGGTCGTAGTGGGCAAAGATGTCGGCGATGGAAGCCTCTTCGCCACGGCCGTTGAGCATCACAAAGCGGTCGAAGAGCCAGTGCTGCAGGCTGTCGCTCATCTCGCGTCGCCTGGCGATGAGCCGCTGTCGCTCTTCGCGCTCCCTCTCCTGTCGGCGGTTTACCGCGCCGATGACCACAGTCCACCGCTCTCTGATGCGGCGCAGCTGCGCCTTCTGGTACTGGCTCTCGCGGACGAGTCTGCGCGCCGTCTCTTCATCGGCGGTGGGGCGCAGCAGGTCGCGGCGCCGCTTGGACTGCTCCATCGTCTTGCGCCAAGCCTCCACACGGCGGTCGCGACAGGCTTCAATCACCTGGCAGCGCTCTCGGACGAGGCTGCCATTGTCGGCATCCATGGCCTTGAGGCTGTGGTTGATGGCGCTTATCTCCCGCTCGGTCTGCTTGAAGTGTCCGGTGGGCGCGAGATAGTCGTAGACCGGCGGCACAAAGTCGTCGGTGAGCGGATAGCTGCCGCCCAGCTGTCCGCTGTAAGCCTGCAGATAGCCCAAGTCGTCGCCCCGCCTTACCACCAGCACGCCAAACATTTTGCCCCGCTCTTCGGGGTATCTGCTCATGATTTCCGGCAGACTGCGCTGCAGTTCTCTGGCAGCGGCGATGCACAGCGCATGGGGCTGGTAACTGAATGGGTCGTTCATGCGCGCGGGTGGCGCAATGGTAGTATTGAGTATATGAAATAGCATGATTGTCGTCGTCTCTGTCGTCAGCCCGCCTGTCGGGCTGCGGGTTGTGGCACCGTAGGCAGTTTACCTGGCAGCCTTGACCACCTTTCTCCCGCCCACGATGTATACGCCCTGCGGATAGCCCGTGAGGTTGACCGCCTGGCCCTCTATGCGCGCCGTGCCCACCTTGACTCCCGTGAGGGTGTAGACCGCCACGGTCGAGCCTTCAGCCCATGTGGCGTCGATGCCCGATGTGGTGCCTTCTATCACGATGCTCTCTCCCTCGGCAGGCTCAGCTGTCGGCACAAAATATGCGCGGAACGGCGCTATCTGTGTCGCCTCGCTGTGGTAGTCGAAAGCATTGCTGTGGGTGTTGAGCGTGAAGCTGGCTGCCACCGACGGACTGTAGGTGGTGCCCTTGAAGCAGTAGTCGTCGGTCTCGGCGCTCAGGCGTTGCGACGCGTCTATCTGCGCGTTGACGGCGCTGAAGGTGAGCGTCTTGCCCTTGAGTGTGCCGGTACCCTTGATGACGAAGGGCTCGGCGGCGGTGATGGCTGCTGCGGGTTCGAATATCGGGGCAAGCGTCTGGTTCTGCCCCGCGTAGCGTCGCAGGTAGAGACGGCTCTGGTCTATGCTCACCCGCTCACCCTCGCAACTGATGTCGGTGGGGGCGAAGGGCAGCGCAAGCGTCTGCCAGTTGTTCTCGCTCTTTGCTTCGGCAGCCAGGGTGCGGCTATAGCTCACGCTGCCCGCCGTGAACGCCACGGGCGTCATAAAGGGATAGCCGTCGGTGAGCGTGATGCGGTCGGCGTAGGTGCCGCTCACCACGTTCTTGCCCGCCAATGTCGAGGGCACCGTGGCTGTGGCGTCTATGAGATACAGCGCATTGGGGTTGGTCGATGGGGCGATGGCGTTGATGCCCGTCACACCACGCATATCTATCGCCATGGCACTGCCTCCGTCTATGGCGGCGGCAGGAACCTGTGCCGAGGTGGTGCCGTCGGCATGGTAGAAGATGATGCCAGGATGCTGCTCGCGCGAGTAGATGGCGTTGGGGTTGTTGTTGTCGAGCGCCGATTTGGCTCCCTCATAGAAGAGTCGCAGCGCATACTTGTAGCCCGTCTGCAGGCCGTCGAAGCGGCATACTGAGCGTGTCTGCTCACCCGCTTTCACCTTGATGCTGATATACTTTGTGACCAGGGGCGACAGCGTGCGTCCGCCTATCTGCCCTCGGTAGAGCGTCACCACCACATTGCCGTTGTAGTCGGCTGTACCCTTGTTGTTCAGGATGATGGTGGCACGGCGGTAGTTGCCATACACCTTGTTGCCCACCATATTGTCGTAAGCCACATATCCCACCGAGAGGTTTACCGCCTGCGTGTCGGTCGTGGTGATGGCCACCTGGGTCGAACCCACCACCTGTGTGCCGTTCTTGTCGCGCGCGAGCCATATATAGTATGTTCCCGCAGGGGTGGGAGTGAAGGTCATGGTCACCTCGTTGTCCTTTCCGCCCACGAGCGATACGCCGCCTGTGCTTGCGGGCTTGCCTTTGGTTGAGGCGCTGGTGCTGGCAAAGAGGTAGAGGTCGCCTATATAGTCGTCGCCGGTATTGCTGATGACCGCCTTGACGTGTTGCTCCACGCCCGCCACGCGGTTGTTGATAAACGACCACTCCTTGACGCTCAGCTTGGCGTTGTTGAGCGGATGGCGGGTCAGCGTCACCTTGCCCCCAGCCGACACTGCCTCGATATACTCATGACTTGCGTCGCAGCAAGCCGACCACTTGCTGCCTCCTATCTGTTTCCAGATGGGAATGATGCGGTAGGTGCCGTCAACGAGGTTGTTGACAGAGAAAATCTCTTTGATTTCGTAATTGTTTTTGAGAAACACCATGGAAGACGCCAGTTTGGTGATGGAGCCATTGGCTGCGATGACGCCTATGCCCACCGAGCCGGTCTGCGCAGAGCCTGTGAAATTGGTAAAGGTGGTTGAGATGGAGCTGCCCTTCACGCTGATGTTTCGTGCCGAGAGCGTCGGCGTGCCGTCTATGCCGCTGTCTATCCCGTCGTTAGGCTTCACCCCGATGATGGCTTCCTGCTCCAGGGAGAAGCCCTTGCCGTTGGCGGTGCTCACGCTGGTGGCTTCCGACTGGTAGAGCACACTGATGCGGAAATATCCGTTGCTCGAACCGCCCCAGCCCCAGTTGACATGGAAGAGGTCGGCGGTGTCGTAGCCGTCGATGACGAAGGCGTGGCCGCCGCGTAGGGTCGAGTTGGCACGGTAGCCCACGGGCCTGCCCTCGGCGACCTCGCGGTAGAGCAGGTCTGTCCATTCGGTTTGGGTGTAGTTGGTGCGGCACACGTTGCGTACGGTCTCGTCATAGCCCATCTTGTCGCGCAGCAGCTGTACGCCCATCTGCATGTTTGACGCCGAGGCTGCGCCATACGCCATCTGGCATCCCGTGCCCACGATGACCATGAGCTGTGCCACGGCTGTCTTTTCTGCCTCCGTGTTGGCTGCCGAGTATGTATTTCTGATGTTGTTCCAGTCTATCTTGGTGCCCTTGGCTACGGCATCCATCCTGATGCTCTTGCCGCCGCTGGTGAACGAGTAGGAGGGGATGTCTGCCATCGTCGCCGACGGGTAGCGATAGTACGCCATCATCTGTCCCAGCGCCGTAGCCACACATCCTGTGGCCGACCGGGCGCCGCTTGACGACCCGTCGCTGTTGTTGTAGACGGGGCACAGCTGGTTGTACGGGTCTTTCTGGTTCCACGCCGTGGGCAGCAGGGGCGCAACGAAACGGCGCGAGGGATGAGCCACCTGCGCCCTCATGGCGCTGGCGCTCTGCGACGCCTGCCCAGCCTCGGGCAGCGAGTCGAGCGCCTCTATCTGGTGGCGGTAGTCGGCGAGCATGTCGCGCAGGGCGTCGGGCAGGGTTGCCTCGTCGTAGCTGCCGCTGTCGGTATAACCCAGTATGCTGGGCACGCGGTCGTCGCCGGCGATGATGACAAATCCGCCGCCGTTTTCTACATCGTATATGTAGTAAGGTGCGTGGGTCGAGGTGCTCCCCTTAACCTTCAAGGGTGCTGTCGGGGTGACTATCTGCTTGCCGCGCTGCGTGGCAAAGGTCTGTGCCGTGGCGCGGGCGGTGCGGGCGTCGATGGGGGCGGCTGTGGCAGCCAGTGTCGATGCCAGCCATGCCACCATGACAATCGTGATAAATCGGGATATGCGCATATCAGTTTGTGTTTTAACGGTTAGCGGTGCGCCCGGCGTGTTGGCCATAGGCGCGTTGTACGCCACAAATGTACAAAAAAATAGCAAACCAACTGCGGTTGCCCCCATATTTTTTTTGATTTTTTCTCCCGTTTCCGCCGTCACATTCCTGTTTCCGCCGTCACATTCCCGCTTTTGCCGGTCGTCGATGGCGGCAGTGGCGGGCAACTCCGCGCCATCCTCATCAGCGGCGGCGGGCGTGACAGCCCCTTACGCCCTCATGCTGAGTACTTTGGCTGCCGCCGTTGTCATGACTGCCGGCTCGTAACGGAAGGCACGGGCTCACGTGCCTATTGAAACGAGGGTTCGTAACAATTGTTACGTGGGCTCGTGCCTATTGTTACGAACCCCTGAAAGCGGTCGCGGCGCCGCTGGGGTAGCCGGCGGTGGCAGCATCGGTGACCGCCGTCACGACAAGTGGTGCTGGCAGCGTCGCCACGTACGGCGCGGTGGGGCTGTCGGTAGGCGCCGTGGGGGTACACGAACCATAACAGATGCCACATCTGATGGTACCCTTGCCATTATAGTTAGTACAACGAGGCTTCTTTGATGAATATGGATTGTATCCTTTTCCACTACGTCCGCCACGAACCTGTCCACCTGAGCCACTTGACCCCAACGGGGGGCAGCAGGCTGCATCTATATTATTTTCTCCCCCTGCCATCACTTTTCTGCCATTTTTCTTTGCGCGTGTGTACATTATTATTATATTTGCAATGTAAACATCTTAACCCCTGTCCATGCGCCGCCAGATTGTCATAATGCTGTTGGGGCTCATGACCACTCTGAGCCTCCCTGCTTTCGCCATTGCCGGAAGCAGAGAGAATGACCACGCCACCCAACCCTACAAATACATAGGCAAAGAGCTCGACCGCACCCATGGACTGGACTGGTACGACCACGGTGCAAGACACTACGACCCCGTGACGGGAAGATGGAACGTAATGGATGCCTTGGCGGAGAAATACTACTCATGGTCGCCATACGTGTCGTGTGGAGACGACCCCGTGAACTACATTGATGCAAGGGGGGACAGCGCATGGGCTGTAAGAAGACAATGGAGTGAAGAGGATAGTGAGAATTTTTCCAATTTTGTACAATTAAGAACAGGAGAGTACAATATAGCGGATAGTGCTATAATAGATAGTATTTGCAAATTATATAACTCATATTCCTGTGAATTTATTATTTGTACATTAGGATATACAGAAGGACCTCATGCATATACATCAGTTGTCTTTGTCAAGAATGCTGACGCAACTGATTATTGGTGCATAGCACGCCCTAAAGGGATGTGTACAGAATGTTGCGAAAACAAAGAGAATAATCCATATATAAAAAGACATGGAAATATAGAAAGTGACGAGCTGTTTTCTTATAAGGAAAAAAGTCTATGTGGAGTTACTATGAAAGAAAATTGTTTATATTTCGTACCACCTCTATTTTTTGAGAAATTAATTATCTACAAAAAAAACAGCAGTACATTCTATTTTGAAATGGGGATAAGTCCTAAGAGCTACTCCCCCTCACAAAAAAGAGAAAGATACAGAAGAGAATGGGAGGCTATTATAATAAAGTATATCAATAAAGTATGCTTATGAATTCAGTGAAAGGCAGCACTAAAGCACAGGGTTTCCCACTAACTTTGCACGATGTTATGGGCGACAGCCGCAACACCGGCCTGCAACCCTATAAATACATAGGCAAAGAGCTCGACCGCACCCACGGACTGGACTGGTACGACCACGGTGCCCGCCACTACGACCCCGTGACGGGAAGATGGAACGTAATGGATGCCTTGGCGGAGAAATATTACCCATGGTCGCCCTACGCTTCGTGTGGAGATGACCCAGTAAATGCGGTTGACCCGGATGGGAAAGAAGATTATAGGGTAAATAAGCAAGGACAATTTTATAAACAAAAAAGTATGTGGGAACAAATAAAATCCTTTTTTGGATGTAATATGAAAAAAGATAGAGTGTTTATGGAAGATACCGATGAATTACTTGCTGAGTTTGAAGAGGGAACTATTATGGAGTTAGAAAAACAGGACATTGAATTTCAAAATGGCACTATAACGCAGACTTCTATGCATATAAAAAACAGACACAACTCGGAGAAACGTTTTAGAATATTAGGTGAACGAACAGAGGTGGAATGGGCACAAACAGAAATGGCCCAAGGGGATAATATCATACTAACGGATAAAGACAAAAGAGAAGTTTCCTCATCTCTTTTGTTGATAGATGCTATTGGAAGGAAAGGAGGAAAAGTTGCCGCATTAAAACACACCCATAAACCAACGTTAGAAGAGAGAAATGGAAATATGGGGGATTTTATAGATATAGGGCCGAGTCCAGCAGACTTACAACACGCGTCGAATCGGCATGGAACTATTTTCGTCGTTTATAATTACTATACAAATACTAAACAATATTATAATGGGAAAGGTATTTATAAGCAAGTGCGTTTTCGCTAATTTCATATTAGTCTATATTACTTATGTTACCTCTTTTATTATTATGTGCCCTGTTGGGACAACTCTGCAGCGTTTTGAGATAATAGATGCGAAATTGGATTCTGTCACAGAATATGTAATAAACGATGTCTATCCCGTGGAAAGACAAAGGAGAGACAGCATGGTAATGGAACTTAATATCAAAAATGACACGATGGAGTTTGTATATTCTTTTCATGATGATATTAACGACATTAGGACGAGGTTTGTAGAAATAGCCCATAAGCGTGTGATAGGGTATATAAGCCATGGCTCCTTTGATATTCTCCTGATGTCGAATATAGATGATTGGTGCGATGTGGAGAAAAAACTGGGAACACTCATTAAGCCAGTAGAAGGAACAAAAAGGGTAGATTACCTCTATTATTCGGTCCCCCAATGGGGATGTGGAAAATACATTATGTACGAGCCATTGTGCTGGCATTTCAAGTATGCAAATGGGAAAGTAAGCCACCCTATTGGGCGCCTTGGGTTTTACTAAGACTATGTTTTGCATGATAGATAATTATACACTACATGGCTATCATAAACGTGTGCATATAGTTACTATGCGCATAGCCACAGAGCGCAGTGGAGGGTTCCTGCCCAGCGCCTACGCCTACAACCTGCGCTCGTGGGTCACACACATCAGCAGTCCGCTGTTCAGCCAGAGGCTGTCCTATGGAGAGCCCTCTGACGGGGGACAGCCGCGCTACGGCGGCGGGGTCTCGGCCATGGACTGGCAGGCGGCAGGCGACTCGCTACGCGGATACCGCTACCAGTACGACGCGTTAGGCAGGCTCGCCGCGGCCGATTATAGGGAGGGCGGCCTGCCCTCAGACCGATATGTCACGGAGTACAGCTACGACCTGATGGGCAACATCCTTACCTTGAGTCGCAGCGGCAAGGTTTATGATGAGATATATGGCGTCACCGATGACCTCACATATCAGTATGACGGCAACAGACTGATACGGGTCACCAATCATGCAGCCGACACTCCGGCTTACAAGGATGCCATGTATTATGTAGACGGAGCCGACCTTGACACAGAACGCACCTATGATGCCAATGGCAACATGACCAGCAATGCAGACAGCAGAATTTCGCGCATCAGTTACGATGCGCTCAACATGCCATGCAGGATAGACTACATTGACGGCAGCCACATAGACTACACCTATGCTGCCGACGGCGTGAAGCAGCGCGTAGATTATTATCTCAACCCTTATACCAGCAGTTTGCCCGATGATGATTTGGGTACAGCCTGTGACAGTTCTCTGCTGGTCCATACCTGGCGCGAATATGCAGGCAACTGCGTATATGTCTGCGACACGCTCAGCATGATACTCATCAATGGAGGCTACATTACATTCGATTACACCACACATCAGCCCATCTATCACTACTATCTCAAGGACTATCTGGGCAACAACCGCATCACCGTCAGTCTTGCCGATGGCCGCATAGAGGAGGTGAACCATTATTATCCATTCGGCGGGCTGATGGGCGACAGCCGCAATGCCACCACCCAACCCTACAAATACATAGGCAAAGAGCTCGACCGCACCCATGGCCTCGACTGGTACGACCACGGTGCACGCCACTACGACCCCGTCACGGGAAGGTGGAACGTAATGGATGCCTTGGCGGAGAAATACTACCCATGGTCGCCATACGTGTCGTGTGGGAATAATTCGATAAGCACCATTGACGATAATGGCATGGAATGGTATAGAGATATAGATAATACTATTCAGTACTCCCCGCAAGTTCATTCACAAAAAGACTTGAAGAAGAATCAGGTGTACATAGGGGCATATTTAACTACAGGGAAGGGTAAATCACTGGTAAGTTACCGTCGTGACGGCAGTATACTCTATGCCAATGAGACCAAGGCATATAAACGTATCTGGAATCAGGCCAGCGTACATTATCGAAGAATGGGAGAAAAGGGAGGAAGGGAAGTAGCTGCATTTATCCTTGTAGATAGTCGTGTACTGGTACTTCCAGATTATAAGAACACAAGTATGCAGTCTGAAATAGGAGACTATGGTTATCGAGTTGGACATGGAGTCATACGCAAAGGAAAGGAGAAGTTTAACATTTCAGCTCAGATTCATACTCACCAAGAGAGAATGAGCGATGAGCGTGCATCAGAAGCAGATGGTTTATTCTCAAAAAAGATGGGAGGACTACCTGTTCTTGTAATAGGAAAGGACAAGGTTACTCGTGGCTTCTATTATGACTTCAACGATGGAAAAAGTTTTGGATTCGGCGACAGCCTTAGATTCCATGAATTAAATAAATTATCATCATGGTTAAATCAACATCGAAGATTTTTTTTGCAGGTAAAGTGACATGCCTAATGGTAATTGGCTGCTTGTTCACACTCTCTTTAGGTATGTCTACAGCCCCCAAAGCATGTACGCCAGGAGAAGGTTTGGAAATAAAAGAGATTTTCTGTGATAGCTCTCTACGTGAAATTATCAAAACGTATACGGAAAGCCATTCCCGCTATGACACTTTTGTTGTTACCCGCCCCATCTTAATGAAAGAGGGATATGATAAATATCCTTATATCTATAAGGGTCTTCTTGTCGGTCCTGGTTATCGTCCCCTGTATGACAGACGAACAAAGCATGACACTCTGAGAATAGGGAAGAAGGTGGTGCTGGCATTTGATTCTCTAAGAGAATGTGAACTTTGTTATAGGGAGGGTTTTCAGAATTATAAGAGGAAATATGCAAAAACTCAAGACACATATATCTACAAAGGTGATATACAAGACAAAGAGCTAAGTAACTATCTCTACAGAGCTATTTATATAGACCGTAAAAATGGGAAATATGTAATAAGCCAAAGAATGGATACGATAATGGTAATACCATTTGGAATAAGCAAGATACGCTTTCATGACTTCGGCACCGATTCACCAACAAAATCTTCGATAGATCCTTTCTAATTACAGTTCGAGGGAAGATATGGTGTTCAAACAGGCGATTTATCCATGTTTAACCCAAATCGGTCATTAGGCTTGCTTGGATTTTGCTTTTAGAAGAGTGGATTTTGTTTTGGGTTAAAATGCGCGAAACAGGGGGCATACACGAAGATGGCCATATACTTGACCACATCGGGCCTCAAGCAGGCTGCATCATACGATTTTCTCCCCCAGCCATCACTTTCCTGCCGATTTCCTTGGCGCGTGTGTACATTATTATTATATTTGCAATGTAAACATCTTAACCCCAGTCCATGCGCCGCCAGATTGTCATAATGCTGTTGGGGCTCATGACCTCTCTGAGCCTCCCTGCTTTCGCCATTGCCGGAAGCAGAGAGAATGACCACGCCACCCAACCCTACAAATACATAGGCAAAGAGCTCGACCGCACCCATGGACTGGACTGGTACGACCACGGTGCAAG